>JBIIWQ010000146.1:0-5682 GCA_044338805.1 Crocinitomicaceae bacterium | reverse complement strand
AACGTATAAATAATTTGGTTCTTGTAATCAAGTCTATGCTCTATGCTCTATGTTCTATCAGCGGAGCGGTCTATTAAAACGAGCCTAATTTCTCCTTCTTAAAAATCTTGCGATACGTGTCGTAAATGAAGCTTAATTTCTTTTCGTCGTTTGGATAGTGACGGTAATAATGACCTGGAAGTTTTAAGATTTTTTCAAATTCATCCATACTAACTCCAAGTTTTTTGGCGATATATATATTTTCCTCTTGTGCTTTGTCGTCAGTATAAGGTTTTTTCTCAAGTTGCTTCAGTGCTTCCTCACGCGTTATTTCACCCGTACATATTTGTGATGAAAACGTCGCTCTTCTATAATCAATTCCGAATTTTTCAAAAAGGTAATAGGACTGAATAAAGCCTGTGTATTTCGATTCGTAGTGTTTTCCTCCGTAATATTTCCAATCCAATTCATTGCGCAATAACTCCATTGCTTCATCCTTAACAAACGGCACATAATTTAAAATATACACCATTTTAATACGACGAATGAACTTATAATACATTTCTTTTTGGAAACCAAAAGTTGGGAATTTCCGCAATTTAACTGTCCCAAATTTCTTTTGAATATAATTGAAATAGGTTAAGTCTTTCGCATTGTAATGCCACGTTTTTGGCAAGATACCTTCAGTTGCAAAGTTTCCCCCGCTGATGATGTATTTGATTTTATATTTTGCTGCAACTTTGTGCAATGCTGCTAAAATAGCGATATCTGTTGGTGTGTCTGCTTCAGGAACAGATGCTTTTAAAAATGCCAATTGCAAATCTTTGAATTCTTCCCAATCAAGCACGTAACTTTCATAGTCGACATTCAATTTTTTAGCAATATTCTTGATGTTCATTACAGCTTCTTCTGAATTCCAACCGTTGTCCATGTGGACACCCAGTACACGTAAACCCATTTTTCTGCACAGATGTGCGGCATAACTGCTATCAATTCCTCCGCTTAACCCAACAACACAATCATATTCCTTGCCTTTTCCGTCTTTTTTCATACGTTCCACCCAAGCTGCTAATTCAGCATCACTTTTGGCTCCTTGGTAATTATAAAGTGCTCTGGTTTGAATGAATTCAGTGCAATGGTTACATTCTCCCTGGCCATTAAATCTAATGTCCGGATCAGTAGTATCCATTAAGCAACGGGTACATTGCTGATAATTGTTTGAATTCATTGAGTGTAAAGGTAATTAAGGATTATTTATTTACACTATAAATAATAAAGAAAAAAACTAAAAAAAGTACAAATTGAATAAATGCGTGTTGTGAACAAGATTTTAACCGTTATTGTCGAATTTCATCTCTTCTTTTTCAGGATACGAAATTAAAACACCGCGTTTTGTTCCTTGGTAAACGAAAAAGCTACCACCGGCCAAACCATTTGCAAAACCTTTTTCATATCCTTCTTTCAAATGCGTCATATTTCCAGCTCCACCAAGTGCAATAACTGGGATAGTAACTGCTTCAGAAATTTGTTTGATTAATTCGATATCGTATCCAGCCATTGTACCATCCTTTTCAATGGATTGAATGATGATTTCTCCAGCTCCTTTTTCTTGCATTAATATGGCAAATTCAAGAGGGGAGAAGCCACTTGCTTTTGTTCCGCTTAAGGCCCAAGTTTGCAAACCACCAAAGAGCTTCTTTTTCACATCAATACAGATTGCGATAGTTGATGAACCGAAAGCTGCCGCCGCTTCAGCAACAAAAGCAGGATTTTCAACTGCATATGAATTGATAACTACTTTTTCCGCTCCAGCAGCGATAATAGAACGAATATCTTCCAAAGAACGAATTCCACCGCCAACAGCAAAGGGCATATTTGCTTCTTCCCCAACATTTTTAACAAAATCAAGTGATATCAATCTTTTTTCCTTAGACGCTTCAATGTCCAAAAATACAAGTTCGTCAGCTCGTAAATCGTTAAAGATTTTAACTGCATTAATAGGATCTCCAATGTATTTTGGATGCTTAAAGTTCTGTGTTTTTACCAACGAAAGCTTTTGCAAAAGAAGGACAGGTATGATGCGGGGACGCATAGTGTTGACATCGAGTTCCTCAGTCAATGGTTGATGGGGAGTGTTGACTTCGATAGCCTCAGTCAACGTGGTGTGGCTGAGGTTCTCGATTGGGTGGCTGAGGTTCTCGAAGCCCCCAACAAAATTCCGAATCAACTGCAAACCCACATCGTGACTCTTTTCTGGATGGTATTGACAACCAAAAATGTTATCTTTTGAAATGGCTGATACAAAGCGATTTCCGCACTCAGTGTAGTTCAATATATCACTTGGATTATTCGCTTTAATATAATAGGAATGAACGAAATAGAATTCTGAATTCTTAGGGATATCCTTCATGATTGGTGATTCTTTTTCAATTGAAATCTTATTCCAACCTGTATGTGGAACTTTAAAGCGCAAGGTATTTTCAAACGTGAACTTCACAACTTCAGCATCAAACCAACCTAGTCCTTGTTCCATGTCCCATGCTCCATGTTCCGCCACTTCCTCACTCGATTTCGCCATTAACTGCATTCCCAAACATATCCCAAGAATTGGCGTCTTTTTCACCAAAACAGCTTCATTTAAAGCGTCAATTAAATTTAATTCCCGAAGATTCTCCATCGCTTTTCCAAAATGCCCAACACCAGGTAAAATCAATTTCGTTGCATTCAAAATTATTTCTGGATCGGATGAAATAAGTGATTCCACCTTTAACCCATCCAGTTTTTTCTTAACCGAATGAAGATTCCCCATTTTGTAATCAACGATAACTAGCATGGAATAAAAGTAGTTACTTTTTTTTAAATGCCACCTCCCTCGGTCCCTCATCAAGGAGGGAAGCAAGAACCAAATCATTTTCACTTCTAAATAATCGTTTTCGAGAATGAGGAATAAGATTTCCTTCCTTGAGAAGAGAGAATGCATTCTCGAAGACCAAGCGTAAGTGCAGGGAGGAGTAAGGAGGGTGGCATAAAGATTTATTTTTAGGGTTTTCGATTTACAATTCAAATGCCACCTCCCTCAGTCCCTCCTCAAGGAGGGAGGTAATTTATCGGTGTTTTGACACCGCGCATTAGCCACGAAGTGAAAGTTTAAATAACAGAACTCTGGTTAGTAAATTATGATTTGTTTTCCAAATTCAAATAACTTCAATATACCTCGCCAGCAAAGGACAAACATTTTTGAAGTAGGCTGGAGTTGGATGAATTGACGTAACTGTTTTATCGAAATCAATAAAGGCGATTGTTTGAGGTTTTTTGTTTTTCGCACTAGTTTCCACAATTAAAATAGAATCGAATTCTTGGAAATAATTGTCTAAATTTTCAAAACCTTTAAAATATCTTTTTTCAATTTCCTCTTTTCGTACAAAATGCCCACCACCTTGAAAGCGAATTGCAACACGTTCTATTGCAACGTTGATATTCTCTAATGCAAAGAAAAGTAAATGGACTTTGAAACCTGACGATTTGAATTTATTTACCCATGTCATTGGTTTATGATGAAAATTAGTTTCAAATGCAAAGTTGGTTTTTAATTCTAGCGCTTCAAAAACAAATTTTTCGAACTCTTGTTGAGTTTGGTTCCAGGACATTTCATCTCGAAGCTCAAAATCAAAGGAAAAGCCATCGTAAATTTCTTTTTTTCGTTTATCTGCATCGAAGATGACAATATCCTCTGAAATTAGAAGATTTCCAAAAGTTGATTTGCCCGAACCGTTACAGCCAGCAATAACAATAAGATTTTCTTTAGACATTAAATAGTTGGGCAGATGAGTCTGTATCAGTTCTGCGTAATTTACCTTCTTGCTTTGCTTGTTGGTAACGCTTAACTAAATCCTTCACTCTCCTCATTGTCTCTGTCAATTTCTCAGAGTTTTCTTCAGGGATTTGAAATATTGACTTCTCCTTTTTCATTGATACAAAGATAGTTTGTTCTCGGAAGATAACCAAACAATAATTTCAAGCTGCAATTCCATTTGCTGATAACCTTTATTTTATAGACAATTCTAAATCTCTTCACGTATATGCATTAAATAATTACGCAGCGATAACATAAGCAACTTCTTTCATTATTTCTGGTACAAGAAATGAACTTAGGGAATTTGGAGTTACCAATTCAATTTCACGACCTGTTAATTCTTTTAGAAAAAAAGCAAGTTCCATGAAATTATCGAAATTTTTAAAGCCATCTTTAAATTCCAGGAAAAATCTACATCGCTGTCCTCATTCATTTCATTGCGAACAAAAGAACCAAATATACCGATACGTTCAATTCCATAACAAAGAATCTTTTCCTTATTCTTCATTAAACGATCAATCAATGAAATTTTGTCCTTTACTTTTAACATAGTACTAAGATACTTAATTATGCCTACAAAGATTTACTTGACGATGAATTAATTCTTATTTTGTAAAAAAAATCAAAGGAATTATCTCTCTATTACTTCTATAAAGGACACACAAGCCTGCGGTAACGAATAACCGGTAATTTGTAACTAGCAAATAATAACTATTTAATAATTTCTTTAATCAACTCCGCCAATTTCTCTACTTGGATTTTGCGCGAGTATTTTTCCACGCCAATAGATTCGCAGGCAATAAATCCTTTTTCTTCAAACTCGGCATACAATTCTTCTAAAACCTCTTTTAAATGCGCAGCATCCTTCACAATTACACCAGAATTTGTTTCGTTGATGAGATCCGCTTGAAGGTGTTTACTTTCAGTCTCAGATTCTTCAATATTATAGTATCTCTGTTTTAGAATATTCGCTTCTGCATCATTTTCATAACACATAATCATTTTTCGACGAATTCCGAGATAATCGAAAATCTTTGTACCCATATACGAGTAATAATTAAAAAGAAGCATCACATTATCTGAAGCTAATTTTTCTAGTAATTCGTTGTTCTGAATTTTAGGTGTAATGAGAACATGGTTTTTTAAATTCGGGAAGAGTTCATTAACCAGCCTATTTAATTCTTCCATTAAATTAGTACCGTAAAATTTGAATACTATTTTGGCTTGTGGATTATCTGTTACAAATGCGTTTGCTACCCGTAGAAAACTTTCAATTGGGTGCCAATTATAAATTGTTCCTACAAATGAAACACTAAATACTTCATTGTTTTGCGGAATATTTTTTATTTTATCAATGATCGCTGTATCGTAACCATTTGGTGTAATACTATAGGGTTTATTTGGAATTAGTTGGTCTATTTTGGAATGTACAAATTTTGATACCGTTCGAATATGCGAGGCTGAAGACACTATTTTTTTTTCAAAATAGGAATTCCATTGTTTTTGAATAATATTTTTCTGATGTTCTTGATTATGACTCCAAGGATCTCGATAATCTGCAACCCAAGGAATACCAAACTCTTTACTCAATTTAGCAGCAAAGCTAAATAAGACAAATGGATCTCCAGTAGCAAGGATGACATCTACTTTAGTATGTTTTAAATAGTCGCGTGCACCATTATATAAACCTACTTTTGGACCTGTTGGATAAATAAATTGTGCTCCTTCATAAAATGCAGAAATGCTTTTACGAAAAAAACGGTATTTACGCTCTCCATGTTTAAGCATCATACGGTTGGCCAAATTTGGTGTATAGGGTGTGCGTATAATCGTCCCAAATTCCGTTTCTT
>JBIIWQ010000300.1:0-2975 GCA_044338805.1 Crocinitomicaceae bacterium | reverse complement strand
TTGATACAGCGAATTTAAAAGAAATCCAAGAAGCAAATGATCTTGGGATATTAGATGGTGTAACCACTAACCCATCATTGATGGCAAAAGAAGGTATCACTGGAAAGCAAAATATTTTAGATCATTATGTTGCTATTTGTAATATAGTAGACGGACCAGTTAGTGCTGAAGTGATTTCAACAGATTATGCTGGAATGGTTTTAGAAGGCGAGTATTTAGCTTCGTTACATAAAAATATTGTTGTAAAAATCCCAATGATTCCAGAAGGAATAAAAGCAATTAAATATTTCTCTGAAAAGGGAATTGAAACAAATTGTACATTGGTATTTTCTGCAGGACAAGCATTATTAGCTGCAAAAGCTGGAGCGACATATATTTCACCATTTTTAGGAAGATTAGATGATATTTCTACAAATGGTTTGGATTTAATAGCTCAAATCAGATTGATTTATGATAATTATGCTTTTAATACACAAATCTTGGCAGCGTCAATACGTCATCCAATGCATATAATAAATTGTGCTGAAATAGGATCTGATGTTATGACAGGTCCTTTAAGTGCAATTAAAGCATTAGCAAAGCATCCATTAACAGATTTAGGTTTGCAACAATTTCTGGCAGATCACGCGAAAGGAAACTCTTAAATAATTACAAGTTATTAGTTGCGAATTACAAGTCTTGGGTATTTGTAATTCGCAATTTGTAATTATTCAACTATTTTGAGTCTCTTAATTCAAGAAATTCTTTCATTTTCTCATTTTCGATTAGGACTGTCAGATTATAATAAACTAGTTTCCACTCCCCTTTTTTCTTTACAAGAATACCACTTCCTCTGCATCCGCGCATCCACGTATCAAGATCTTCATCAAACCATGCCATTTTGCCATTTTTTGAATAATTCCAATGGCGATTACTTGCTTTGAAATCCCATGCTTTTCCTTTGTCAAAATAAGGTTTTGAAAAGGATGAAAATTGGTCTTTTGTCCAACGTTCACCTGGCGCTGTTCCGAGAAAAATAAAGGAATCATCCATTGCACCAAAATAGGTTTCATAATTAGCCTTGCTAGCTGAAAAATGCCAATCATCAATGAATTTATCTAGTTCATTTTGGGTAATTGCGTTTGTGCAAATCAAGAGCAACAGTGTTACTAAAAAAATATTTTTTCTCATTCTTATTAAATTAAAAAGGCTACCCAAAACGGATAGCCTTAAAGTTGAAGTATTATTGAATTATTTTACAGCTTTCGTTTTTTCCAATACTAAACACATTTTAACTGCATTTTTCACGTTGATTACAGCTCCAGTTGTAGATAATGTTCCAAAATCAATAAGATCTTCAGATCCTGGTTTAATTTGTTTTGTTCCTTTATACGATTTAGCAGATTTAAGCATTACATCTTTAATCTCATTCATAGATAAAGTTGGGAAATAACTTTGAAGCATTGCCGCAACACCCGCAACCATTGGCGCTGCCATTGATGTTCCTTGCAGTTGTTTATATGCACTTTGCGGAACACTGTTGTATATTTCAAATCCTGGTGCAAAAACATCAACTTTCGTTTGACCGTAATTTGAGAATGACGCAGCTAATTTTTCTTTGCTAAAACGTGTTGAAGCTCCAATCGTCAAGAAGAGATCTAATTTTTCTTGTTGAAAACTGTATAATGAAGTTGGAAAGTTTGGATTGCTATCAACGTCAGCATTATCATTTCCAGCAGCGTGAACTAACAAAACTCCTTTTGAATCAGCATATCTAAATGCATCGAAAACTTCTTTTTGATGTGGAGAATATCCTTTACCAAATGACATGTTTATCACTTTTGCACCATTATCAACAGCGTAACGTACAGAAAGTGCAATATCTTTATCTGCTTCGTCACCATTTGGAACTGCACGAACTGCCATTAAAAGTACATTTTCAGCTACACCGTCACCACCCAAATTATTACCTCTAATCGCACCAATAATTCCTCCAACGTGTGTTCCGTGCAATGCATCTGGACCTTCAACATCAGGATTACCATATTTTGTGTCTGAGAAATCATGTGGATTATCACCAATTAATGCACGGTCATCAAATTCAATATTCAAGTTGAAATTGACCATTTGCTCAATTTGCGTTTTTTGTTCAGCAATAACTTCTGGAGTAAGTTCACCAGTTTTCATTGCCATTGCAAATTGTTTTAATTGCTGATTTTGTTCATCTGTGGGATTCCATTTCTCTAAATCTTTCAATGTGTAATCCGTTTTACCCATTGCTGTTCCAACCATTGAAGGGACTTGTTCCATCATCATGGCAATCATATCCATCTGACCTAAATACGATGTGTAGTTATCCAATTCTGCGGCTACCTCTTCTTTTACTTTTAAGTATAATTCGTAGCTTTCTTTTTCAGAACTACCCAATGTAGCAGAATCAACTCCATCAAATTTCTTTGATAAATCTCTTAAAATTCGTGTTTTTTCAAGGTTAGCTTCATTCAGATTTTCACCTTTTGAATTACCAAGAAAACTCCAACCATTTACATCATCAATGTATCCATTTTTATCATCATCAATTCCATTCTTTGGAATTTCATTTTTGTTGACCCAAATTTTACCTTGTAAATCTTTGTGTTCAATATCTACACCAGAGTCAATAACGGCAACTACAACAGTTGAAGACTTTCTTTTCTTAAGCATTTTGTATGCTTTTTCAGTCTCCATTCCTGGACCTTTTCCGTTATACCAGTTTACAATCTCTTTATTTTCCTGAGCGTAAAATAAATTCGTGATTCCAAAAGTGAAAACAACTAAACTTAAACGAATGAATCTTTTTTTCATATTGATATTTTCTGTAAATGTGAATTAATTTATGAAATTAAAAATAAACTTTTAAATCAGAGCGCTTTTTTTAACCTTTCGGTTTATATTTACGTCTTAAGGTTTAAATCAATTACAAATGGTACTATCGATTCGAGTAAAAGCACTACTTC
>JBIIWQ010000011.1:0-17981 GCA_044338805.1 Crocinitomicaceae bacterium | reverse complement strand
AAAAAAGGATTTACCACGCGGAATGTTCCGCCATTTATCAGAAAAAGAAGTTGCATTTTTAAAAATGTCGTAATGAGATTTCTTATTATCATATTGTTTATTCCAATTGGTTTATTGGCTCAAAAAAGTAAAGGAAAACCAAAAATTTCGAATGGTCAAGGAACACTTTTTGCCTATTGGGGAAACAATAGGAGTGCCTACACAAAAAGTACGATTCATTTTGTTGGTGAAGGATATGATTTTACTTTAAAAGGATGTCGTGCAACTGATATTAAAACACCGTTTAGCCCATCAATTTATTTTAATCCTGCTAAATTAACATTGCCACAATATAATGTTCGAGTAGGATATTATATAAGAAAAGGATATGCTATTGCAGTTGGATTTGACCATATGAAATATGCTTTTACAGATAAGAATGAGGTATTGTTGTCTGGCACAATTAATCCAGGTATTGACACCACTGTAAATAATTGGAATGGCTCTTATTCAAGCTTCCCGATTGTAACAGACAGAAATGTATTTAATTATGATCAAATAAAAGGCTTGAATTACTTAAAAATTGAATTTATTAAAACGGACAGATGGTATGAGGCGGGAAAAAATAATTGGTTCGTTGCAAGTACAAATCTTGGTTTAGGATTAGGTGGAATATTATCTACGACTAATTTTACTTTTGCAGGAAAAACAAATACGACAAGTTCTTCATATATGTCTGGATTTGCATTTTCTGCTCAAGCAGGAATAAGGTTAGAGTTTTTCAAGCATCTATTTATTCAATCTACTTTTAGTGGTGGTTTTATGCAGCAAATACATGTGCCAACTAGAAATAATGAACCCAATGCTTCAGCAAAACAAAAGTTTGGATATACTTCGTTCGATAATGCATTGGGATTCTTATTATATATTCGTCCAACGAATGATTGCAATAGTTGCCCACATTGGTAAAATCTATTTTTTCTTATTTATACTGAAGTCAATTCTGTAATAAAATAGCGGAAGGAATCCTAATTGAGTCTTTTGAGTTGTCGGCTCATAACCAGGTTTGCTAGTTACAGCTGGATCTAAACTTGGAGCATAAGCCAAACCAAGTAAGTTTTTCTGCCCAGTTAAATTTACTAAATCTAATCCAATTTCATGTGTTACTTTGGCTGCATTGTATTTCCAGTTTATCTTTAAGTCAAATCTAAAATAATCATTGAATTTTCTTTCGTTGAAGGCAGAATCACGGAAAATAACGTCATTTAATAAAGTCGATTTTGCAACATCAACGTATCCATATCTTTTCCCTCCAGCTACAGTTATTTTCATTCCAAGAGAAATTGATTGTTTCGCATTTAATTTAAATTCTTTGCCACCAAGTAAATTTGCGACATACGTTCCATTGTATGACGTATTTCGCTGAATACCATCACTTCCTTTGTATTTTGAATCATATAAAGAACCTGAAAACAACAAAAAGAATGATTTGTCGAAATATTTTTGAACAGTCAATTCAAGTCCATAATTTGTTCCTGTTCCTGAGTTTTGCAATGAATCTGGGAAGAATCTTGAAAAGCCACTGCCCATATTTATCAAAGAAAACGCAGATGGAGCTACTGTAACAGGAATATTATATAGTTGTTGATAATATACTTCTGTACGAATATTAAATCCTTTTTTTAGTGATTTTTCATAACCTAAAGCATAATGAATACTTTTTGAGAAGCCCATATTAATATTATGGTAAATCTTTTCCCCACCCGCATCAAACTTATTATAGGTATACGTGTACAAAGGTTGTGTAGAACTATGCATTCCAGCCCCAGCAAAAACAGATTGATTTCCTTTCATTCGGTATTTCCATCCAAGACGCGGCTCAACAGGACTCAAACTATTGCTTAGAGAAAAGTATTGACTGTGTAAACCTGCTGTAAAATCCATTGCAGCAGAAATTTTATATTTCCATTGAATAAATGGTTGAATGAGAGCGGCAGTGCCTTTATAATCCCAACGTTTAACAAAAACACTATCTGTAACAAGGGTTTTGGCAGTATCGATTTGATTCATTTGGAAAACATCAATGTTAATACCTGCTTTAATGAAATGTTTGCTATTAATTTTATGATTGACAGCAACATATCCAGATGTTTTCATTGTTTGGAACTTGAAACCCATTATACTTCCTAAATAGTCATAAACAATTGAATCTTTAGTTGCGTTCAATGCTCTTCCATAAATGTATTCATGATGTGAATTTTGTTGCTCGTATGAAAATGAAACAGTTGAAGTAATAAATGTTTTTTCGGAAAGAGTTTTCTTATAGTTGAAACCACTTACGCCCATTTGTGTCCCAAAATGCTGATCTCTATCACCTTCGCCATATAGATCTTCTGTTACTGTGGTTTTATCTGAAACCATAATATCTATATTACTTGCTCCTCCCATTCCGTAAAAAGAGAGAGAACCGCCTTTTTTCAATAACCAGTTGAATTTAAATGCAGCATCACCATAAATAGGAACAGCATCAGTACCAATGTTAATTCCTAATTTATTAAATAAACTAAGAGTAGAATAACGTCCCATTATAAGATAACTCGAACGGTTGTTTTTACTCATAGGTCCTTCTGCCATAAATTCAGTTCCAAGAAATCCAAATTGTCCTGAGAATTCATGCTTATTCATGTTCCCGCTTCTTAATTTAAGGTCAAAAACGCCAGATGTGCTGTTTCCATATTCAGCCGGAAAAGCACTCATGAAAAAGTCGGAATTACCTAGAATTTTATTGTTTAAAATAGAAACCGGTCCACCGGTACTTCCTGAAACAGCAAAGTGAGATGGGTTTGGAACATCCACACCTTCAATTTTATAGACTACACCCAAAGGTGAATTTCCTCGAATAATAATGTCATTACGTGAATCATCAGCACCTTGAACACCTGCAAAATTTGAGGCCATACGTGCGGGATCACCTCTTGAACCTGCATAGCGATCTGTTTCTGAAACACTAAATTGCTGCGCTGAAACTGTGGCAAGTTCATTGATTACTTCACCTTTCTTTCGGGCGGTAACTTTAACTTCCTCAGTTGTAATAACGTGCTCGCTCATTGGAAGATTAACAATTGTCTCTTTTCCAGAGTTCACTTCAATTGTCACTGTTTTTGTGTCATAGGAAACATATTGAACTTCCATTTGATATTTTCCAACTGGAACATTTTCAATTACAAATTTTCCATCAAGATCACTAATGGCGCGGTACCTTTTTATAGAATCGACAAATATTTCAATTTTTGCACCTGAAAATTGAAAATTAGTTTCAGAATCAAATACATTTCCACGAACTGTTTGGGTCCCTTGGGAAAACAGATTCAAAGACAACGTTAAGATGATAAAAAGTATTAGTGTTTTCATAATAGTAGTTTTTTATTTCAGTGTGAAGTTCTTATTTTATTTCTAAAAAAACTTATTGTATTTCGCTACAATTAAAATATGTGTTGCTAATATCGTAACTAGAGAATTATAAAATTAAAGCTATTTAATGATTAACTTTTTGATACTCCTCTTCAGTCCATTCTTTCTTGTATACTTCTTTAAACATGAACATATTCAATGCATTGAAATGTAAATTTCTGATATTCGAGTAAACTATTTGAATATCGCCATTATACCATAATGGTATTATTGGTGGATTTTGCATAAGTACCTTTTCGGCTTTAGAATATAATACTAGAGCATCAGTTTTTTTAACACTGTTTTTTGCTTGTTCAAAGAGGTTGTCAAATATAGAATTTACATATCTTGATTGATTAATTCGAGATAATTGCGACTTATCAACAGGAACACTTTTACCATAAAAATTACTTAAAAAAGTTTCTGGATTTGCATAATCACCTGCCCATGCACCTCTGAAGATATCACCATTTGCTTTCGATGCATCTTGATCTTTTAGTTCGAAAGTAGAACCATCAATATTTACATTAATGTTTAAGACTTGGAAAATTTGTTGGGCAAATTCATCGGCAACTGCTGAGTGAATATCATCAATATTGAAGCGTAAATTCACAGAGCCAAATCCTTTTCCATTTGGATAGCCTGCTTCAGCTAGTAATTTTCGAGCTTTTTCCGGATTAAAATAATATGAAACATCCTTTATACTTTTAAAATTATAACCTTTGAAGTTTTTAGAAATTGGTGGGACAATCCCATAATAACCAAGCTCATAATACTGATTTCTTAAAACATCTCTGCCTAGTTTTTCTTTGTCGATTGCATAATTAAATGCTTGACGAACTTTAATATTACTGAAACGTTGATCTGTCATATTAAAAAAATAGTAATTTGTTAAAAGTAGTGGGTTATTATACATTACCAATAAAGGCGGTTTTGAATTGGCAGAATTGAAATCATTTATTCTACCCTCTAGCATTTTTGCAATTCTACTTGTTGGTAATCCAGTAATTATATCAGTTTGATGATTCTCAAACATTTCTAATTGATCTAATTTTCTGTTTTGAAAAATAAAAATTACACTATCTAAATAGGGCAAAGAATTTCCATCATCGTCACTTAAATAGTAGTCTTCATTTTTGAGTAAGACCATTGAAGGTGGATTACCGTGTTTATTTTCAGAAAAAAGAAATGGTCCAGTGCCAATAAGGTCTTTTTCAGCATCTCCTTTATAAATGACTTCTGAGGTTATGGCTGCGCAAATGTTACTTAGCTTATTTAGAAAATTGTCGTCTTTTTGACTTAATTTTAATGTGATTTTAGAATCTGAAATTTTAACGCCTTTAATTGATTTACTTCGACCCTCATTAAAATCATTTGCTCCAACTAAATTATCCTTATAAAGAAAGGAGTAAGCATGAGGTGATTCACCTTTACTATTTTTAGTGCAAGCTAATTCAATTGAAAGTTCTACATCTCTTGGTTTTAATTCTCTGGATGATTCTGAAGTAAATAGCTTATGTTGATGAAAAAGAATTCCCTTTTTTATTTCAAATTCATAGGTTAATCCATCATCACTAATTTTCCAAGATGAAGCTATTTGTGGTTTAATTTTTAGGTCTTTTAGATCTAATGTTACCAGCCCTTCCATTATCTGATTTAACACTGATGCTGAGTAATAATCATTAATTTCTCTTGATATAAAGGTTGATGGTTGATTATCGATAGCCATAGTAATTGAACCCCCAGCAAATTCAAATTTTTTTGAATCTGAAGAACAAGAAATCAAGAGCGACAATAAAAAGAGGGTTAAGTAAATTTTTTTCATGATGTATGGCAAGACTCTATTACTACAAGGATAATAAAAATTCTCTAATCTTTTGTTGAATTTCAAAGGTTTACTCTTTTTTTGACTATTTTTCACTAGAACAGACAATAAAAAGTATCCAACAATAGAGGCATATTCAATCTTATTTTCTTTTCTTAATTCATTTTATCATTTGAAAAGGATGAATATGTTTGTTTTATTGAAAAAATGAACTTAATATTGCGTAGTTAATTATATAGAAACCACTGTTTATACTGCCGTTCATGAGAATATATTTAAGTGTTTTAGTTTTTATCTTACTAGGTTCGTTAGTTAATGGAGCAACATTATCCATCGAAGGAACATATCAAGGGAAAAATCTTTATATTCAGAATCCAATGGATGATGAAGGATTTGGATATTGTGCAACTAAAGTTACAGTTAATGGTGATATTATGCCTGGTGGTACTAATATGGGTGCATTCGAAATTGACTTTGCAAATTTTAATATTGCAATTGGAGAACCTGTTTTTATTGTTGTAGAGCATAATGAAGGTTGTAAACCAAAAATTTTGAATCCTGAAGTATTATTGCCGAGAAGTACATTTGTAGTTAAAACAATCTCTGTTTCTCCTGCTGGAAAACTAAATTGGATTACGACAGGAGAACAAGGAAAATTGCCTTATATAATAGAGCAATATCGCTGGAATAAATGGGTTACAGTTGGTGAAGTTCAAGGTAAAGGAGTTGCAGGAGATAATGCATACGAATTTGCAGTAAATCCGCATTCTGGAGAGAATACATTTAGAGTAATACAAGTTGATAATTCTGGAACTAAGAGAACTTCTAAAGAAGTAAAATTCACTTCTAATGTCGCTGTTGTTATGAAAAGTCCAGTTAAAGTGAAAGATATTATCAATTTTACGGCAAATGGAGCTCCTGTTGAAACTCGTTATGAAATATATGACGCATACGGTAACATTGTTAAGAAAGGAGTTGGCGCTTCAGTTAACTGTTTTAATTTATTAAGTGGTGCTTATTACATTAACTTTGATAATGTAAACGAAAAGTTTATTAAAAATTAAAATCATTAATAATATATAAATTTTTAACCTGAAGTTCGCTTCGGGTTTTTTTTGCTATGATAAAGAAAATTGAACATTTAGGAATTGCTGTTGTGAATATTGAAGAGTCTGTAAGAGTGTTTGAAACACTTTTAGACACGCAATGTTACAAGATTGAAGAAGTAGAATCAGAAGGTGTTAAAACGGCTTTTCTTCAAGTTGGAGAATCAAAGATTGAATTGCTAGAAGCTACTAATCCGGATTCGCCTATCGCAAAATATTTGGAGAAACGAGGACAAGGTATTCATCATATTGCTTTTGAAGTGGACAATATTCAGACTGAAATTGAAAGGTTATTAAATGAAGGATTTGTTTTAATACACGAATCACCAAAAAATGGAGCAGATAATAAGTTAATAGCATTCCTTCACCCGAAATCAACAGAAAGTATATTGATTGAATTGTGTCAAGAAAAAAACTGAATCAAATCTGTAGATTTTTTTAAATGATATGTTTGCAATCCAATTGAAGCTGCTCCCTCAATATGTTGAATAGAGTCATCAATAAACAGTGTTGCTTTAGGATCTAAATTTTCTCTCTGACAGACATTTTCAAAAATGATTGCATCTGGTTTTCTTTGATGAAGCTCATGAGAAAAATAGATTGTTTTGAAATATGATTCCATTGGTTTTTCTGTAACTTTTGCCCATTCTTTTCTAACTTCAGGTACATGCAAATCATTTGTATTACTCAATAAATATAAAGAGTATTTGCTTTTTAATATTTCCAATAATGCTACCTTTTCTTTGGGGACTGATAAAATCATGGCATTCCAAGCCTCAACTACCTTGTTTGGGCTTGTTCCGGGTTTTAAAAATGGAATTAGTTGATTGATAAAGTATTGTGTTGAAATTTGCCCTGTTTCATAATCACTGAATAATTTTTGCTGTGATGCTTGGCTATAAATAGAATTAAAATCAACCATACCCAATTGAACAAATGCATCTATTGTTTTTTGATAATCTATATCTATTAGTACTCCACCTAAATCAAATATTATTGCGTTATATTTCATAGTGCAAATAAATAAAAAAAGGGTGAGATAAACCCTCACCCTTATAATCAAAGTTGATTTTAAATTATTTTCCTTTTAAAACAAGGTTCAAATCAAATGAAAAGACTGGTGAGATGAATTCTTTTTCTCCATCAATTGGTTGCGTCCCGGGGATTTTAGCAGCTGAAAAATCAACATCAAATTTCCCTTTGATTGTAATTATTCCTTTTGTAGCGACTATTTCAACTGGAATGTCTTTCTTCACTTCAGCTCCCAATAAAGTAATAGTCGTTGCCAACTTTCCATCTTTATATGCGCCGATTGTAACTGTTGAAGTAGCAAATTTTGCAACGTTAAAGAAATCTTCTGTTTTTAAATGTTTCGCTAATCCTTCTTGCTTTTCTGCTGGTAAGTTAGCATCCACAACACTTATAGAACCAAGATCCACTGTGAAATTTCCTGAAGAAATTGCACCTTTTTCTAACAATACTGAACCTTCACTGAACTTAACATTTCCTGTGTGATAATAAGCGTCAGATTTACCACCTTTCCATCCTAAAATAGAAGCTGATTTGTCTAGTTTATATGCGCTTTTTGGTTTGATCGTTTGATCTGTTTTTACCAATTGAAATGATGCTAATGACACTGTAGCTGCTGTAATTGCAATAAAATTTATTATTTTCATATTTTCATTTTTTAAAGTTGCTGCAAATATAGGATAATTATATTAACCATGGTAAATAATACCATGAATAATAGAATATTTTTGTAAATGTGTCTCTTTTGATATTTTCACTTTAAATTTGATACATGAAGTTTTATTTAAATAATACCCAATTCATTGATACAAATCTTCCATTAGATATTTCAATTCCATTGTCCAATACCGCAGAAAATCCGAGAGCATGGTATGTAGATTTGCCAGTTTTTGAACCGGTTATGGAAAATGGTTTCGTTGGCTCTATAGAAAAAGGAGGGAGCGTGAATTTTAGAAATATATATTTCAATCCACATGGCCATGGAACACATACCGAATGTCTAGGACACATTACTCTAGAAGTATTTTCAGTAAATAATTCAATGAAAAACTATTTTTTTAATGCTAAGGTTATTACGATTGAGCCGACAATTCAAATTAACAATTATGATCAAAAGGAAGATCGAATTATTTTAAAAGAGGATTTAATTGCTGCTCTCAAAGGTGAAACTTGTGAAGCATTAGTGTTGAGAACTTCTCCAAATGTTATTCAAAAAAAGCATATTAATTATACGCAATCGAATCCCGTTTATTTGCATGTTGATTGCGTTGAAGTTCTAAATCAAGCTGGGGTAAAACATTTTTTATTGGATCTCCCATCGGTTGATAGAGAAGAAGATGGAGGGGCGTTGTTGTTTCATCATGCTTTTTGGCAAGTTCCAGGAAATCCACAATTTGATAAAACAATAACAGAAATGGTTTTTGTAGATAACGCAATTTTGGATGGAAATTATATCTTAGAAATACAAATCGCTCCTTTTGAAAATGATGCTTCGCCTTCAAGGCCAGTTCTTTACGAAATATTTGAATAAAAAAAAGGTTGATGGAAGTCAACCTTTTTAAATTTAGTAGTAAGTTAATTTTTTAGTAGTAAAACAACCTTTCAAAGCAGTAAAATCAAAAGAATTTAAAATTTTAAATCAAATTCCGGGCACTTCTTAGAAGTAATAAATTACAAAACTTAAAATAAAGAAAGATTAAGAACTGTTATACTCTTTTATCAAACTAGAAAATGAAAACTGCCTCTCCAAGCAGTGTAACTTTCTTTATTTCAACTTTTCTAAGAAGAACCCTGAATTATCTCCTTATTTCTGATAATAAATTTACTTAGTTTTTTCGTATTTATTTCGATAGATGAATATTTATAACTTATTAATGAATAAATCCTATCTATGAATTAATTTCAGTTATAGATTTTCTATAATTTTGAAAAACACTTCTCGTTTTGCAGGAGACAAAGGAACCTCCGATCCATCTTTCATAACTACTGAACCACCATTTCCTTTGTCATACCTGTCGACAAAATCTAAGTTTACTAAATGGGATTGTTGAACCCTTAAAAAATTATGAGACGATAATAAGGTTTCGTACTCTTTAAGTGTTTTTGAAACAAGTATTTTCTTACCACTACTTAGAAAAAAAGAAGTGTAATTGCGGTCTGCTTCACAACGAATTATTTCGTGTAATTCAACAACATAAACACTTTCCTGGGTTTTCAATACGAGTCTTTTTTTCTGATTTGGTTGGATATTGTTTTGTAAAGCCTCAAATTGACTTTCCTCTTTTTTATCATCTACAGCTTTTATTGCTTTTTCAACCGCTGCTTTTAATTCTTCTGGATCAATTGGTTTTAGCAAATAATCTAGTGCACTAAATTTTATTGCTTTTATTGCAAATTCTTCATGTGCAGTAATGAAAATCACTTCGAAGTTTTTGTTTTTGACAGATTTTAGAACATCAAAACCTGTTCCGTCTGGCATTTGAATATCTAAAAATACTATGTCGGGGTTTAATTCCTCAATTGCTTGAATTCCAGACTGTACGTTTTCTCCTGCTGGAATAGCAAGAATATCAAGCCCAAAAGAATTAATCATTTTGGCAATTAAATCACGTGTTCTGTTTTCATCATCTATGATTACGGCTTTTTTCATGAGTCAATTGGTTTAGTTTTTTCTTCTTTATATGGTAACGAAATTAACACTTTTGTTCCAGTATGCAATTCTTTGTTGAAATCTTCAATTAAAAGGAAACCAGCAGTTTTATATTTTTTATTTAAATTGTCTATCCGCTCCTTCGTAATATTCATTGCCATACTTTTATGATCCTTACTTTTTTTATTGGCCTTAGCGCCTGTTCGACCAACACCATTATCCTCAATTAATATTTGAAGTAAATTATTCACTTTTTGAAATGAGATATAAATGAATCCCCCTTCAATCGTGTGAAGTTGGCCATGTTCAATGGCGTTCTCAATAAAAGGTTGAGTAATCATTGGAGGTATAACAGTATGTTCCATTATAATTTCAGACGATACTTCAATTTTAAATTCAAAACGATCCTCAAAGCGCAATTTTTGTGTTTCTAAATACTTTTGTAAAATCTCAACTTCGGTTTCAATTGGAATATATTCCTTAGGCGAATTTTCTAAAATTAAACGCATTAAGCGAGAGAAATTAACAAGAAACTTTGTCGAATTTATCGTGTCATTTTCATAAATATAACTTTGGATTACAGACATCGCATTAAATATAAAATGGGGATTCATTTGAGCCCTCAATAACGTTTGAGACATTTCTGCTTCTTTTTGTTGTTGTTTAATTTTAGTTTGATTCCAGCGGTAAAACCCAATGATTCCAGCTAAAACAATGATGATTAAAAATCCAAAAATGATATACGTCTGAAAATTATTCCGGAGTTGACTATTCTCAAATTTTGTAGAAGTAATAGTTCGTTCTTGGTTTTGCCTTTCAAGTGAATCCGCTTGTAATACAATTAATCTTTCCCGTTGCTCTGAACGATATAATTCACTCAACTCTGCTATTTTAGTTGCGGCTTGGAGTGTAGTATTGCTATCTAGATAATCTAAATACAATTGCAAATACGTTAAAGATTCTTTGGTTTTACCAATGTCTTTATATACGCCAGACATAACACGATAGGTGTTGTAAATTTGATTTTTTGAACCAAATTGCTTCCGAATTTCAATCGACCGCTCAAGATAATTTAATGCATTTTTATATTTTTTTTGTTTCTGAAAAACTGTTCCGACATTGTGATAAACACCAGCAATTTTTTCCTTGTTACTAGTCGATTCATAGAAAACCAAAGCTTGATTAAAATTACTCGATGCCTGGGTATAATCTTTTTGCTCACGATAAATCATGCCTAAATTGTCATGTGCCTCGCCCAATCCATTAAAATCATTTAAAGCGGTTAATATGACAATTGCTTTTCTTGTGTTTTCGATGGCTTTTTTAAATTCTTTGCGCTTATAATAAATCGTCCCAAGATTGCAAAGTGCAAGCCCCATTTGTCTTCGGTCAACAATCTGTTGCGAATATTCATATGATTTCTTGAAGTAAAACTCAGCATCCTCCAAATTCAGGATTAATCGTTGAGAAATTCCTATCTCACGGTTATATTTTGCCAAGAGAAAAATGTCATTTGCTTCAGTTGCTAAATTTAATGCTACAATATTCTTGGCAACACTTAATTCGAGTTGCCCGAAATAATCATAAATTCTGGCCTGATTATTAAAACACTCTGATAGAATTGATTTGTCTGAGGAGCGGCGCGCATATTGAATCGCTTCATCAGCATAATATAAAGCAGAATCCTTGTTGTTTTGAAACATGAAATTCAATGCCAAGTAATTGTCGGCTTCTGCAACTTTTGAATTCTGTCGCTTTTTTATTGAAGTTTTTTTAATGTATTTCAAATAAAAATCTGCAGCCTCAAATTCTAATGAATAACTATGGTAATAACCAAGATGTCTGTATATTTTAAATTTTGCTTCGTCAGAATTCAACTTATTTAAAAAAGATTGACACCCTAAAACATCTTTAAAATATTCCTCTTGATTTCCCTCAATTTCATTGATTTCAGCACTATACATCAAAGCAGTGAACCGCAAAGAATCATTAAAAACACGACTTTTCTGCAATAACACATGCGACATTGAATCGGCACGGTAAATATTATTGTGTTTGTAAAATTCTCCCAACGAAAGCATACGAAGAAATTTCTTCGTGTCATTTTTTTCCCTTTTAATTGATTCAATGAGTTGCTTTTCACGGGAAGTTTGGGCATGCAATAAACTTGGACAAAGAAAAATCAATGTCAGAAGAAGAACTTGAAAAGATTTAATACCTCGACTCATTTATGGTCTAAAAATACGATTTTGAACGCAAAACAAATCAATAGAATAAACTTTTATTCTCTCTTCAAATCTGTATCTTTGGCTTTCGTAAAAAAGCAAATCAACAATGGAATACAATTTTCAGGAAATAGAACCGAAATGGAGAAAAATTTGGGCGGATGAAAAAACGTTCAAAGCAGAAGAAAATAGCGCTAAACCGAAGTACTATGTTTTAGACATGTTTCCTTATCCTTCTGGTGCTGGATTGCACGTTGGACACCCACTTGGTTATATCGCCTCTGATATTTATGCACGTTACAAACGCCTACAAGGATTCAATGTTTTGCACCCAATGGGATACGATTCATTTGGTTTGCCGGCTGAACAATATGCTATTCAAACTGGTCAACATCCTGCAATTACAACTGCTCAAAATGTAGAACGTTACCGAGATCAATTAGATAAAATTGGTTTTTCATTCGATTGGGACAGAGAAGTTAGAACATCGTCGCCAGAATATTACAAATGGACACAATGGATTTTTAAGCAATTATTCGATTGCTATTATGATAATACGACCAACAAAGCAGAACGCATTTCGAAATTAGTTGCCGAATTTGAAGAAAACGGAAACGCCAATGTGAATGCTTGTTCTGATTGTGAAACAATTTTTACGGCTGCAGAATGGAATGCATTCAATGAGAAAGAGCAAGATGCAATTCTTCAGGCATATCGTTTGACATTTTTAGCTGATTCTTGGGTGAATTGGTGCCCAGCACTTGGAACTGTTTTGGCAAATGACGAAATTGTAAACGGAGTTTCTGAACGCGGCGGACATCCAGTTGAACAAAAATTAATGCGCCAATGGTCGATGCGAATCAAAGCATACGCAGAAAGATTATTGACTGGTTTAGACGGTTTAGATTGGACAGAATCCATAAAAGATATTCAACGCAACTGGATAGGGAAATCTGTCGGTTCGATGGTCCGCTTCCCCCTTTGGAGGGGGATTGAGGGGGAGGGCAATTCACCTGATCAATTTATTGAAGTCTTCACCACCCGTCCCGATACCATTTTCGGTGTTTCATTCATGGTCCTTGCACCAGAACACGATTTGGTAGATCAAATTACAACACCTGAATTTGCAGCTCAAATAGCTGATTACAAGAAAAGTGCTTCATTGAAATCTGCTCGTGACCGTGAAGCAGATGTGAAAAATATTACGGGTCAAAATACCGGTGCGTTTGCAATTCATCCATTTACAGGTGAAAAAATCCAAATTTGGATTGGTGATTATGTCTTAGTTTCTTATGGAACTGGAGCCGTAATGTCCGTTCCTTGTGGCGATCAGCGTGATTACGATTTCGCAAAACATTTTGGAATTGAAATCAAAAACATCTTTGAAAACATAGATCTTTCGGAAGCTGCGTATACTGAAAAAGCTGGAACGATTGCCAATTCTGATTTCTTGAATGGTTTAGAAGTGAAAGCTGCAATGAAAAAAGCGATTGAAGCGATTGAAGCAAAAGGAATTGGAACTGGAAAAACAAATTACCGTTTGCGCGATGCTGTTTTTTCCAGACAACGTTATTGGGGAGAGCCATTTCCAGTTTTCTACAAAGACGGACTTCCGCATTTAGTCGAGGATAAATTCTTGCCAATTACCTTACCTGAAGTAGATAAATATTTACCGACTGAAGATGGTGCGCCACCGTTGGCTCGAGCTGAAAAGTCGGCTTGGAATCATTTTGAGGGAGACCACATGGAATTCAACACGATGCCTGGTTGGGCAGGAAGTTCTTGGTATTTCTTGCGTTACATGGATCCAAAGAATGAACACGAATTTGTAAACCGCAAAAAAGCGGATTATTGGAAACAAGTAGATTTATACATTGGTGGTTCTGAACACGCAACGGGGCATTTATTGTATGCACGTTTCTGGACAAAATTCTTATACGACCAAGGCTTTATAGGCTTTGACGAGCCATTCCAGAAAATGATCAACCAAGGGATGATTTTAGGGAGAAGTAGTTTTGTGTATCGTGTGAACAACGAAAACAAATTTGTTTCGAATTCTTTGAAAAATCAATTTAATGTAACATCCTTACATACGGATATTTCATTAGTAGATAATGATAAATTGGACATTGAAGCTTTCAAAAATTCAAGAGATGAATATAAAAATGCCGAGTTCATTTGTGAAGAAAACGGTGATTATATCTGTGGTTCTGAAATCGAAAAAATGTCTAAATCCAAATACAACGTTCAAACGCCAGATGAACTCGTAGAAAAATTTGGAGCAGATACCTTGAGAATGTATGAAATGTTTTTGGGTCCGTTGGAGCAATTCAAACCATGGGATACAAAAGGAATCAACGGCGTACATAATTTCTTGCGCAAACTGTGGCGTTTGTTCCATGATGCTGAAGGAAATGTTTCTCTTTCAATGGAAGAACCTTCAAAAGAAGCTTTGAAAACAGTGCATAGAACCATCAAGAAATTGACCGATGATTTGGATCGTTTTTCATTCAATACGGGCGTTTCAAATTTCATGATTTGTGTCAACGAATTGACAGAACAAAAATGCAACAACAAAGCAATTTTAACTGATTTAGTGATTTTACTTTCGCCTTATGCTCCTCATATTTCTGAAGAGCTATGGGAGAAATTGGGTCATAAAAAAGGAACAATTAGCTATGCTCATTTTCCAGAATTTGACGAAAGTTTATTGGTTGAAGCAAATCACGCTTACCCAATTTCGTTTAATGGAAAAATGCGTTTGAAAATAGAATTGCCGATGTCTTTGAATCCAAAAGAAGTGGAAGATGCAGTTCTTGCAAATGCAGATGCGCAAAAATGGTTGGAAGGCAACGCTCCTAAGAAAGTGATTGTTGTTCCTGGAAAGATTGTGAATATTGTGATGTAAGTTACACCTTTATAACATGTTAAATCCGTTTCATTTGAGGCGGATTTTTTTGTGCATTGAAATTCCACGAAAAATATTAGTTAGTATCCAATCTATAACTGGATGTATTACGTTTCTATCTATGTCCTATTTTTTGGCACATCCTTTGCCAAGAGGCTCTTAACTTAAATTAAATATTATGAAAAAGCTATTATATATTGTTGGTTTGGTTGGTGTATTTTTCACTATGACAAGTACTACGGAAGTTACTTATCCTACTGTAACAAATAAAGCATTCCAAGTAGGCGAAAAATTGAGATATCGAGTAACGTATGGATTTATTGATGCTGGCGAAGCAGTAATGGAAGTTAAGGCGACAACCAAGAAAGGATCTAATAGAGAATTATTGAATGCTGTTGGAACAGGAAAAACACTTGGTGGATTCAATGCATTTTTCAAAGTAAATGACAAATATGAAACGTACATGGATAAAAAAGGGCTTTTCCCATGGTTTTTTGTTCGTCGTGTGGATGAAGGTGGTTATAAAGTCAACCAAGATTACACTTTTAAACAAGACAAGTATCAAGTAAATAATGGTAAGAAAGACTTTAAAGCGCCTCTAGGAATTCAAGATATGGTTTCATCATTTTATTATGCTCGAACATTGAATTTCAAAGACATGAAAAAAGGAAAAACATTTGAATTTAAATGCTTCATGGACGATGAAATCTACAACTTGAAAATTAAATATGTAGGAGATGAAATTATCACTATCCGAAAAGGGAAATTTAATTGTCACAAGTTTGTACCTGTCGTTCAAACAGGTCGCTATTTCAAAAGTGAAGAAGACGTGAATTTTTGGGTAACTAATGATGACAACAAAATTCCAATCATGGTTAAAGCAAAAATTCCTGTAGGAGTAGTGAAAATGCACTTAGTTGAATGGAGTGGTTTGAAAAATGATTTAAAAAGCAAGGTAAAATAAAACTAAAATAATAACAGAAAAGGCGTCTAATTAGATGTTTTTTTTTGCTTTAATTGAATTCAGCAATTGTAATTTGCCTATCTTAATTTGAGGAACAAATTAGTTATGAATAATCGACTTTTGATAAAAAAAAGAATCATATTTTTGTAAAAATTAGTTTAGTTTGTGTTTTCATTTAATTTTGCTCAAAAATTGATTGATGGATAGTGAGTTTGTCCTTGATGATAAGGAAGAGAGCGTTGGTTGTAATTTTCCAATAGAGGAAGTGTTAAAATCAGAAAAAGAAAAAAAAGCATTAAAAACGGAATTAAATCGTGCAATTTCTTTAGGTAATTTAGAACATCATAAAGTAAAAGTTTACTTTGAAGATTCAAAAAAGAAGAAAGTGGTAAACACGACAATTTGGGCAGTAACGGATAATTCAATCGTTTTGAAGCAAAATGTTGTAATACCGACGAGAAGAATATATAAATTAGAAATTTAACAAATTAATCATGTCTACTAAGAGAAGAGCCATAATTAGTTATTCAAAATTAACTATAGAACAAAAGAAGCAAATCCTGCGGGATTTTCCTGACGGTTATATCAACCATTTAACGACTATTAAAATCCCAACTGGAGAAGTACTTGATGCTTTGATTTGGGAAACAGACGAGGTCATTTATTTAGTAAAAATCAATAAAATTAGTCCGAAAGTAGTGGCCGCTACAGATGATGATGACGAAGAAGATGACTTCGAAGACGATTTGGACAAAGTTGATGACATCAAAGATGATGACTTGGATGCTGACGCTGACACAGACGAAGAAGAAGATTACGACAAGCCAGATGCAGATGATGGCGAAGACGACGATAACGAATAAAAAAAGCCCCGATTAAAAATTTAATCGGGGCTTTTTTGTGAAAGTTTTTTATTTATTAATCATTCAATTTCAATACTGCCATGAATGCTTCTTGTGGAATTTCTACTCTTCCGATTTGACGCATTCTCTTTTTACCTTCTTTTTGCTTTTCAAGTAATTTACGTTTACGGGAAATATCCCCACCATAACATTTCGCAGTAACATCTTTTCTCAATGCTTTGATTGTTTCACGAGCAATTACCTTTGCTCCAATTGCTGCTTGAATTGGAATTTCGAATTGTTGTCTTGGAATTAATTCTTTTAATTTCAAACAAATTCTTTTCCCTAAATCATACGCATTGCTTCTGTGAACTAAAGCAGACAAGGCATCAACACATTCACTGTTCAACAACAAATCCATTCGTATTAAATCGGATTGCTTATATCCAATTGGATGATAATCAAACGATGCATAACCCCTAGAAACTGATTTTAAACGGTCATAAAAATCAAATACAATTTCTGCTAATGGCATTTCGAATGTTATTTCAACACGATCTTGCGTTAAATAAACTTGATTTTGAAGTTCACCTCTTTTTTCAATACACAATGTCATTATTTGACCAACATATTCCGATTTCGTAATAACTTGTGCTTTAATATAAGGCTCTTCAATTCTTTCCATTCCAGAAGGATCAGGTAAATCAGAAGGGTTATTTACGATTAATGCAACCGTTGGGTCTTTTCGCATGTACGCATTGTAAGAAACGTTCGGAACAGTAGTAATTACTGTCATGTTGAATTCTCTTTCCAATCGCTCTTGGATAATTTCCATGTGTAACATCCCTAAGAATCCACATCTAAATCCAAACCCTAAAGCTGCTGATGATTCAGGTTCAAAAACCAAAGAAGAATCATTTAATTGCAATTTTTCCATTGAGTAACGCAATTCTTCGTAATCTTCAGTGTCGACAGGATAGATTCCTGCAAAAACCATTGGCTT
>JBIIWQ010000145.1:0-5783 GCA_044338805.1 Crocinitomicaceae bacterium | reverse complement strand
AGCGGTTCGTCTTTTATTTTATTTTTCAGATAGAGCAACGTACTTTTTTAATTCAGTTTGTTTTTCTGCTTGTTTTATTAAAAAGTCTGCTACGTCTGCTCTATTAATTCCGCCTATATTAATTCCTTTGAATAATTTGTTTTCAACACGGTATTTCTCCGTCAATTCCTTGTCTAGTAACCTTCCTGGTCGCACAACTGTCCAATTCAAATCTGAATTAGTGATAATTTCTTCCATTTTAGTTTTGTCAGCATAAACGTCTTTTAAAAAGTATTTTAAAAACATCTTTACTAACCAAGCGACATAATTTTTGCTTTCTCCAGCTCCAAATCCGGTAACAATAATAACTGGAATATCAATTTTGTTCTCCTTATGTATTTCCACAATTAATTTTGCAAAGTCTGAAAAAAGGGTAGTAGCTTTCATATTCTTACCAGTCCCCAATGTTATAATTAGCGCATCTGCGTTTTGGATTGAATTTAATAGGTCAGCTTTATTCGTTGCATCACCAAGTATCATATTTAACGATTTTTTTTCTTCTATTTCAATTTCAGATCGAGAAAGTGTCGTTATCGAATGATTTCTATTTAATCCTCTTTTTACTGTTTCTAATCCTATACCAGCTGAGGCTCCTATGATAGTTATTTTCATTTTGCTTTTTTATTGAGTTCAGTTTTGAGTTGACAGATAACCGTTTACTGTAGGGGAACTGCCCAATTTTTTAAATAAATCGTTACACCGAAGTTAAGATTATTTTGTTTCAAATTTATCGTTCTTTCGAAGCAAGATTGGAGGGTTGGTGCCATACAGCTGTTAGAGCAAGTCTTTATTTAAATTTGGATGGAGATGTTTACTTTTTCACCCAATCCTTATTCGACAATATCAAATAATGTTTTTAGCGTCATATTACTTCCATCATTTTCAACTTGGGAAATATAAGCTCTTTTTTTATCCACCAAATCCGCAAGTTGTTCTTGTGTCAAGTGTTTTTCCTCACGTGCTTTTTTTAGAAGCAAACCGATTTTAAATGACTCGAATTCACGCTCCAACTCATCACGACGAGAAGTACCTTGTTTACCGTATACTTCATCTTTAATTTCTTTCCATCCTCTAGTGCTCATGTCATTTCTTTTTTGCGTCATAATACTTCTGCATCAATTGAAATGCCTTTTCAATTTCATTTTTGGGAGTCTTTTGAGTCTTCTTAGTGAAGCCATTCAATAAAATGACCAGTTTTCCATTATCGAAAAAGCAATCCCGAAACTTCGGGACTTCAAATATCTCGGATTCTAATTGAATAACAATCCTGAAAATGCTATAGCTGATTAATTAGAGCGAAACTATGAACTTATATCTCAGTTAATTGGAGCCGTTAAAGTAGTGAAAAGTGAATCCAAAATTTTGAATTAGATTTAAATAGTGTATTTTACTTTAACCATTTGGATTGTTTCCGTTTTGATTTATTGCCTGATCAGAAACCAAAAACACCGCTCTTAAACTTTGGATAAACCATTTTATCCAATAATATGCAAACAGTGGAGCAACGATGATAATCAGTTTGTTAAATTGCCATGCCCCAAGGAAATCAAAATGTATAAAACGCATTCCAGATCTTGTAATACCGCATCCGGGACATTCAACATCAAAAAATCTTTTAGATGGGCAAAGTGTTTTCCCACTATCGAAATAATCAATAGGTAAAAAAAACAGTGCTATTGGTAAACCAATAAGCACTGTTAGTAGTATAATGTTTTTTAATTTATTAGATGACACCCTCTCTTTTACAAACTATGAATGCATGAATAATTCCAGGGATACCACACAAAAAACAAAGCAATAAATTGATAACTACATCTTTAACTTCCCAATCAGTAGCGAGTCCAACAGCAACAAAAGGTATGAAAATCGCAAGAAGTATATACACGATAGGGTCTAAGCTGTTGCCTTTCGATTCTCGTAGTTCTTGTTTAAACTGTTTTATAATGGTCTTTTTAGCACTAAGCTTTTTGTTTGAGTTAATTGTTTTATTCTGTTGAATAATGTTTTCCTCCTCAGAAGATACGGTGTTCACTCTATTCACTTCAACAATTGCATCTCCAATAGTGATCTCATCCGAGTAATCAACGTTGTCAGAAATATTAGTATGCGCAGGGCTACTTGTTTGATCAGTAATCATTGAATTTTCATTGTAAGCAGTGCTCGTCGCTTGATAGGCCACTTTATTCTCAGACTCATTTTCATTTGATGAATTTTTCAAAGTCGCCGTATTATTCAAATGAAAGCCGTTTGTATACTTGCGCTTTTGAATTAAACGATTTGAAACCACTTCATTTGAACTTGAGCAAGATGCGACAGTCAAAACGAGTGTTGACGCGAAAAGAATTTTAGTAAAAAATTTCATAATTAAAGTTTAAAAGTTTGACCAATTTAATGAAAATAACTTAAGCACCAATTTTTGCTCAAAGTAAATCAGTTTCAAATACCAGAAAAGCTATTCGTATTTCAAGCAATCAATTGGATAGGCAAATCCATTAGTTTTCTTGTGATTTTAGCATACTTAATACACCTTTAGCCGTTTTCTTGTATGAAGGAGTAACAAGTCGTTTCTGGATTGATCTTATTTTCGCTATTCTCGTTTGATGAGTAGGATTTGCGGGAGTGCTTTATGATGCATAACGTTTTGAAGCTAAGCGGTCGTTTTAATGCTGCTTAGGTTTTGTTAGCAAACGTTTTCCAAGTTTCGAAAATTTCATTTCCAAATAATTATAAGAGAGGTAACTTACTACAATTGTACTTATAAAACAAATCGTTAAAAAGAGAGTTTGGGATTCAACTCTGTTTATAAATTTTGCGACAGTCCAAAATACAATAGCATGTAATAAATATAATGAATATGAAATATGCCCCAGTTTGGTCAGCCCCCAGTCAACTATTTTATTAATTATTATCGTATCAATCAACAGAAAGCTAATTGTTAATATGAAAGAAAGAAATGAATAAATGATTCTATTCCATCCGGAAACTAAATTAATCTGATCACCACTATTTGGATAGAATAATATAAATAATACACAAACAATAAATAATAATAAGCTTGTAGTGTTGCTTTTTTTCAGGCCAATTATTTTACCAATTAATATTCCGCCAGTAAAAAGAAATATTTGGTTCATTGGATTTATGTATATAGTCCATTGATGACTAAAATTTTCTGAACTATTTAAGCCCCAAAAGGCAAAATAAATGGCAATCATTAGTGTTATTATAAAGAAAATTTCAGTCCAATAATGTTTCCATCTATTGAGTATAATAATCATGGGAAAAAGACTGTAAAAAACGAGTTCATTACCAATAGACCAAGCTCCTGTGGTTATATAATTATCATGATCAAGAAATCCAAATAACCCAGAAGCGTTTAGAAAAATCGTTCTAAAATCATATGTTTGCCCTAATAGGAATATGTTGAGAAATATACTTAACCAAAGTAATGGTAGAATTCGGAATATCCGTTTAACGAAAAAGGAGTACAAATTTGAGAAATCTAATTTATTATTATAAACATGATATAACGTCAATCCACTTAGTATATAAAAAATAGATACCCCATAAATCCCCAAAACACCCAAAAATGTCGCACTATCATATGCGTGAAAAGTCCAAGAAAAATAATGGTAAACCATGATACAAAGAGCCATTAACCCCCTTAAATAATCCAAAGCATTTATTCTCATATATTTTTATGTTTGCTAACGGCAGTTCGTCTAAAAACCATTTTCAAGTCTTAATCCGAACCAAATTTTCCTTAAATATAATCGATTTAAACGACTTTAATTTGAATGAATTTGATAACATGAAAAGAATAGTTTGAAGGATTTAATCGTCTAATCGCATTAAAACACCTTGTTAAAATCAAAAAACGTAAAGCAAGCCCTTTTAGGTACTTTTTGAGTTTTTTTTGATCAATAATATTAAATATCCGGCGCAAATTGTAAGCGGTGAAGATTAATCCTACATCTGCCGAAGCATGTTTCATAGATTTTTTGGTCATGATGTAGTAAAAATCCCATTGCCTTTTTATTATGCCAAATGGATGTTCCACGATAGCTTGGCGCTTTCGATAAATCTCCATGTTTTGTTGGATTCGTTTTTTATTTGCATCGATTAAATCCATGTGTTCGGAGCGCTCAATGAACCGTCCCGACTTATTTCTGGTGCAACGTTCAAAGAGACTACAAGTCAAACATGCTTTGGTCTTGTAATGCTTCACTCGGTTGATAGTTTTTCCATGTGATTTGTTATACCAACGTCCATTGGTTGTAAGTAAATTTCCAGCAGGACAAATGTATTGGTCGTGTTCTTTGTTGTAATTAAAATGTTCTACGTCAAATGAAATATCAGGGGCGTGTGAAGCAACATCAGGAAAAGCCACAATCACCTCAACACCGTGCTTATGGGCATAATCAAACTCAGTTCCAGTGTGATAACCTTTATCAAAAATGAAAGTGAAATCAGTGTGACCCAAAATAGTTTTAGCTCTGCGTGTCATTGCGCCCATGGCTTTTGAATCATTTTTATTGGTGACGTTGAAATCGATTGGAAGATTATGCTTGGCATCCACCGTGGACTGAACATTATAAGCGACCTCAGTAACATTGTTTCGTGTAATCATTTGCCGACTTTCTGGATCTGAAGTTGAAACCTGTACTTCACCTGTTTCATCGAGCTGTTTTTTAAACCCTTCATACTTGTCTTTATGACGCTTATGGTTATTGATTTTACTTTGAAGTTCAACCTTCTTTTCCTGAGTTAAATCCTTGTCTTCATTTGCAAGAATTGAAGAGTATTCATTCAGTTTATCATCGATATAGGCAATGTGACGTTCTATTTTACTGTATGTAAAGTTGTTCTTTTTAGAGTTTTGTGCGCGTAATTTTGTTCCATCACCAGCTAATAGTTTACCACCTATCAAGTTAAAATTCTTAGCCAATGAAACAGTTGCATGAAACACCTTTCGAATGGCTTTTGGATTGTCCTTTCGGAAGTTAGAAATGGTATTGTGATCAGGAACAAGTCCTTTCATCAACCACATTACTTCAATGTTGCGCTTGCATTCCTTTTCCAATTGACGAGATGAACGAATACGATTTAAATACCCGTAAATAAACAATTTCAATAAATCTGATGGGTGATATGCCGGTCGACCGTTTTCAATGAACTCCATTTTAAAACCATAATCAGAAAGTCTTATTGCACCAATAAACAAATCGATCAAGCGCACCTCATTGTCTTGCGAAACTGCTTGGTTTAAACAGAAAAACTCTGTTTGATCTCTATCTTTTCCTTGTATAAACTTCATACTTAAAGATACGAAAAATCACGTTTTTGACAATGAGAAAAGTGCAGGTTTTATGAAAAATGATTTGTGGAAAAGAGGAGGGTTTTTAGACAGTTTGACGGTTTCTGGCTTGGCGAAGGTGGCGATTTTCACCACAAATGTTGATGCGTAGAACCAAACTTTGATTAACCACAAATGTGTCTGCGGACCAATGAACCGCCACTTTTGCCAAACCCGTGTTATGCGGTCGTGCTATTATACTGTCGTCCAATTTTTTAATCCAATTCAATCAAAAGTACCAATTGCCATAGCTGTTTATGTTAGATGTAATTTTTAGCTTTCAATTTTGGGAGCTTTAGCTTCCTTGATACCTGATTCAAATTGAACATCTAAACCATGAGATACAGTTTTAGTATCTTCATAAACATCAAATTTAACAGCCTTTCCCCAT
>JBIIWQ010000277.1:0-3355 GCA_044338805.1 Crocinitomicaceae bacterium | reverse complement strand
AGTATAGATAACGTTACTGGTATAATTACATATACTCCAAATGCAGGTTGGTTTGGAACAGATACTTATGTATATACGATTTGTGATAATGGTTTACCAGTTTTGTGCGATAATGCTACTGTAACGGTAACAGTAACGGAAGTTATTGTTGGAAACAACCAAATAATAGCAAATGATGATGTTGAGTCTACATGGATAGATAATGCTGTTGTTACCAATGTTGTAGCAAATGATGTGGATGTTGAAAATCAAATTAATTTAACTTCTTTAATCGTAACGGTGGCTCCAATAAACGGTACAACATCGGTAAACAATACGACTGGAGAAATTACATATACACCAAATGCAAGTTATTTCGGATTAGATAGTTACACATATTCCATTTGTGATGCAGGTACTCCAGCAATTACATGTGATGAAGCTGTTGTATCAATGACTGTAAATATAAATTTTGGAATAGAAGATGTTAGTTTAACTTCGTTTAAAGCGTTTATTTCTGACCAACAATTGTATATTACATCGAATTCAGAATTGCTTGGAAATTATAAAATATATTCTACTAATGGACAATTGATTCAAACTGGACAAATTCAAAATAAAGTTCCATTCAATAATCCAACTGGAATCTACTTTATTCATATTCAAACGTCAAAAGGAAACTTCATTCAAAAGATTTCCAATTTATAATTCAACTTTTTTTTAAGAAACCACCTCCCTGTCCGAGGTGGTTTCTTTTTTTTAATTCAAATCGATATGTATTTTTTTAAAAGTCTAGTTCAAATTTTTATTGTTTTTATATCTTTTTCAACATTTTCTCAAAATGGGAAGGTAGTTGGAAAAGTTAGAGATGATAAAGGTGAAAACATTATTGGAGCATCCATTATTTTAAAAACAGATGTGACCATTGGTGCTGTTACGGATGAAGCTGGAAATTACATGTTGGAAATACCCGTTGGTCAAAACATTCTTTTGTGCCGCTATTCTGGAATGACCCCTGATACATTGGTAGTAGTTGTATTCGAGAATCAAACTGTAAGTCTTGATATTGTTCTTTCACCAGTATTTCAAGAAATTCAGGTTGTAGAAGTTAAGGTAGGGAAATTTGACAAACCAATTGAAGACCAAACTGTTTCATTGCATGTTATTAAACCTGCTTTAATTGAGAATAAAAATACAAGAAGTATAGAAACTGCTTTGGATCAAACTCCTGGATTGAATATTTTGGATGGCGAACCTCAAATTCGAGGAGGAAGTGGGTTTACTTTTGGTGTGGGTTCAAAAGTTGCGGTTTTAGTAGACGATATGCCTATGTTGTCAGGCGATGCTGGAAGACCAGAATGGGGATTTATTCCAGTTGAGAACATTCACCAAGTTGAAGTTGTTAAAGGAGCTGCTTCTGTCTTATCTGGAAGTTCCGCTTTATCAGGATCGATTAATATTAGAACAGCCTATCCAACGAGTAAACCATTAACGAAAGTAAATTTCTATTCAGGCGCTTATTCTCAGCCTGGAATAGAAAATGCTACTTGGTCGGAAAATTATCCGGGAATACATGGAATGAATTTTCTCCATTCACGAATCATAAAAAACAACCTTGATTTTGTAATCGGAGGAAACTTAAATTATGATCATGGGTATATTGGCCCGCCAATTACAGATTCTATTGTTGCGACCATGTTTCCTGATACTTTGACAAATTTTACAGAAAAGGATATGATTTCTAAAAGGGCACGATTGAATTTTAATATTCGCTATCGTTCTAAAAAAATCAAAGGTTTGAATTACGGTATGAATGGTAATTTCATGATAGCACATTCGAATATGATTTTTGCTTGGTTGAATGATACTTCAGGTCTTTATAGGGCATATCCGGGAGCAGTTTTTTTACAAGATCAATTTATTTTTAATGTCGATCCATTTGTTAATTTATACACCCAGACAAATGGTAAGCATAGTCTTCGAACAAGAATATTACATGTTGATAATGAAATTTCAGCAAACCAATCTAATAGGGCAACAACATTATATGGAGATTATATGTTCCAAAAAACATATCCTCAATTGAGAAATCTAGATTTTATAGGTGGTTTAACTGCAACATTTACTGATTCGTATTCAAATATTTACTCGGGTTCAGGTACTCCGAATAATCAAATGTTGAATGTTTCAGCATATACACAACTAGAAAATAAAATTAATAAAACAATAAATTTATCAATTGGGGGTAGGTTAGAATATTTTCAATTGAACAATAATGTAACGGCTTTGAAACCGATTTTTAGAGCTGGAACAAGTATAAAATTATATCAAGAAACATATTTAAGAGCATCTTATGGACAGGGATATCGTTTTCCGACAATTACAGAACGGTTCATTAAAACAGGCGTTGGAAATTTTGGTGTTTTCCCTAATCCTGAGTTGAAACCAGAAAGTAGTTGGAATGCCGAAGTGGGCATTAAACAAGGATTAAAATTTGGTAAATTACAAGGTTATTTGGATTTAGCTGGATTTTGGCAGGAATATCAAAATACGATTGAATACATGTTTGGGATTTGGCATCCGTTAACAACTCCTCAAGCCCTTGGGTCAAGTGCTGGGTTCAAGTTTTTAAATACTGGAAATTCAAGAGTACTAGGGTTGGATTTGTCTTTTACAGGAATGGCTAAAATTTCAAAGAAATCTGAAGTAGTTTTTATGGCAGGTTATAATTATATCGTTCCAAAAACACTGACCCCCGATTATGTATATGCAATTGATTCTTTGAATCGTATTTTTAGTTATAATACAACTTCCTTGGATTCAACACAAGGAATTTTAAAATACCGATTTTTACACAATATAAAAGCAGATATTGAATTTACATTTTTCAAAAAACTTGGAATTGGAGCTAGTGCAAAATATTTTAGTAAAATAATCAATATGGATGCAATTATTAAAGATTTTGAGCAATTAACAAAGGATGTTGCCGTTTTGCAAGATTTACGCTACATGGATTATTACGATGCTCATCGTTTTGGTAATTGGATTTTTGACGCTCGACTTTCATTTAAAATAACTGATCAACATAAATTGGCAATTATCGGAACGAATATTTTGAATAGAAGTTATTCGTTGAGACCTCTGAAAATAGAACCACCACGAACGATTATGATTCAATATACATGGAGATTGGAAGGCTCGGAAAAGCAAAAAAGTAAGAATCAGTCAGCTGACTGATGATACTATTAAGCGTTAGCGCAGATTATCTTTAATGTAAAAAGTAAAAAGCGATGTACTGAGCTTGCCGAAGGCTAAAAAGGTTGATTCCATTGAGTCAAATTACTTTTATCTTCTTCCTTTTACCTTTTTTTTCGAA
>JBIIWQ010000010.1:0-18269 GCA_044338805.1 Crocinitomicaceae bacterium | reverse complement strand
TGTTTCAGTTGTGATTTTAAACAAACCAATTTTTCCAGTTGATGGAACGTGAATTCCACCACAAAGCTCCACTGAATCGCCAAATTTTATAACGCGAACGGCATCACCATATTTCTCACCGAATAATGCCATCGCGCCCATTTCCTTTGCTTCTTTGATTGGGGTATTGCGACGTTCGTCTAACGATATATTTTGTTTGATCGCTTCACTGACCAACGTTTCAATTTTTTCTAATTCTTCATCTGTAACTTTTGAAAAATGAGAGAAGTCAAATCGCAAATATTCTGGATTTACCAAAGATCCTTTTTGCTCCACATGTGTTCCTAAAACAGTTCTTAAGGCATGGTGCAATAAATGTGTTGCTGAGTGATTCGAAGCTGAATCAACTCTTTTTGATTCATTCACAACAGCTGTGTGAACTGCTTCAATATTACTTGGTAATTTCTCCGTCAAATGGATGATCAGATTATTCTCTTTTTTCGTGTCAAAGATGAATACTTTTTCGTCATTTAATTCAATAAATCCTTTGTCACCAACTTGTCCTCCACCTTCTGGATAAAACGGTGTTTTGTCAAATACTAATTGATAGAAAGCTTTTTGTTTTTGACTTACTTTTCTGTATTTCAGAATTTTCACCGAGGATGTTAATGTGTCATAACCAATAAATTCTGAAATTGCGTCCTGGTGAACTTGCACCCAATCTTCTGTTTCAATTGCTGTCGCAGCTCTCGAACGGTCTTTTTGTTTTTGGAGTTCTGCATCAAAAGCCTCCTCGTCTATCGAAAGATTATTCTCTCTTGCAATCAAGGAAGTTAAATCAACTGGAAAACCATACGTATCAAACAATTCGAAAACTTCTTTTCCATCAATGATATCGTTTTCTGCTTTTTTAGTAGTTTGAATTATAGTTTCAATTCGTTTTATTCCTAATTCCAATGTTCTGAAAAAACTGATTTCTTCTTCACGGATTACTTTTTGAACCAATTCTTTTTGCTGAATCAATTCTTCAAAAGGATCTCCCATGATTTCACTTAACACGATGGATAAATCACATAAAAATGGTTCTTTTAATCCTAAAGTTTGGTAACCATATCTAACTGCTCTTCTTAATATTCTACGAATAACATAACCAGCACCTGTGTTGGAAGGCAATTGTCCATCAGCAATAGAAAAAGCAATTGCACGAATATGATCTGCAATGACTCTTAAAGCAATATCTGTCTCCTCTTTTACACCATATTTCACACCAGAAATTTTTTCCATGTGTTGAATAAGTGTTTGAAAAAGATCCGTATCGTAATTTGAAGTTTTGCCTTGAAGCGCCATTGCTAATCGCTCTAATCCCATTCCTGTGTCAACATGTGTTGCAGGAAGTGGAACTAAACTTCCGTCCGATAAGCGATTAAATTGCATGAACACATTGTTCCAAATTTCAATCATTTGCGGATGGTCATAATTCACTAATGATTTACCATCAATAATATCACGTTCTTTTTTAGGTCTGACATCAACATGGATTTCTGTACAAGGACCGCATGGACCTGTATCGCCCATTTCCCAAAAATTATCCTTTTTAGAAGCCAAAATTATTCGGTCTTCAGAAATTAATTTTTTCCAAATATCAAAGCTTTCAGTGTCCATCGGAACATTGTCAGTAGCATCACCTTCGAAAACAGTAACATATAAACGATCTTTAGGAATCTTATAAACTTCCGTTAAAAGCTCCCATGCCCAATTAATTGCATCTTCTTTGAAATAATCTCCAAAAGACCAATTACCGAGCATTTCAAACATCGTATGGTGATAGGTGTCAACTCCAACTTCCTCTAAATCATTGTGCTTTCCAGAAACACGTAAACATTTTTGAGAATTGGCGACGCGTCTATTTTTTGGAATGGCATTTCCTAGGAAGAAATCCTTGAATTGGTTCATCCCAGCATTTGTAAACATAAGTGTAGGGTCGTTTTTAACAACCATTGGTGCTGATGGCACTATTTCGTGACCTTTTGATTCAAAAAAGGTGAAAAATTGTTCGCGTATTTGAGAAACTTTCATCTATCTATATGACGTTTTCGATTATTCAATAAGTTGCAAATTTAATTGAATTCATGAAAAGGAAAAGCCAAACTTTAGGTAATAACCTGAGTTCAATTATTAATTTAGATTCAGAATTCAATTTTATAAGTGACAGACAAGGCGATTTTGTGAGTGATAGCAAGCTATCGCGAGTAAAATCAACGCAGTATGTCGATTTTAAAATGAATAGTCTTAAATTTAATTTCACCTATAATTACTAATTTTTGTAGTAAAAACCCCTTGGAACAACCCGTTATTACTTCGTTGTTTTTACTAAATCTTGAGAAATTAGAAGAGTTCTTAACAAAATTAATAATCGAACTCAGGTTAATATTTGAACAAGGTGAAAACGAAGGCCTTAAACGTTTATTAGCATGCTCAACAAAAGAAAATAATTACATTTGTTTCTCATGTCTAAAAAGAAGTACAGATATAATCCTCAAAACCTCTCGTATGAGGAAGTTTCGGTGAGTTTTGGAACTCGAATTTTTCGTGTTTTTCTATGGATGGCACCAAGTATTGCAATGGGATTAATATTGGCTTTTTTATTTTCACGAAAATTAGATTCTCCAAAAGAAAAACAGTTGAAAAGTGAAATTGAAATTTACAAAGAGGAATATAATCGATTAAATGCTGATTTAGATTTGGTTAATAAAGTGCTTGATGAAATGCAAAAGCGCGATGAAGATCTTTATAGAGTTGCTTTATATGCTGACAAATTCCCGGACGAATTAAGAATTATGGGGACGGGTGGAAGTGAGAAATACAACTATTTAGAAGGGTACACGAATTCAAAATTATTAAAAAGTACTTCTGATAAAATGGATTATGTTGAACGACGACTGAACGGACAGAGTTTGTCTTTTAAAGAATTGTTGGAATTGGCTAAAAACAAAGAGAAAATGTTGTCTAGTATTCCTGCGATTCAGCCAGTAAGTAATAAAAACTTGAAACACATGGCCTCAGGTTATGGTTATCGAATTGATCCAATTTATAAAACGAGGCGTATGCATACAGGAATGGATTTCACAGCAAATATTGGAACAAGTGTTTATGCAACTGGAGATGGCGTTGTTGAGTCCACAGAAGTAAGTGGATGGGGTTATGGCCGCTGTATTGTTATTAATCATGGGTATGGTTATAAAACGCGATACGCCCATTTGAGTGCTTTTAAAGTTGCTCAAGGACAAAAAATAAAACGAGGTGAATTAATTGGATTAGTTGGTAATACAGGAAAGTCTACTGGTCCACATTTGCATTATGAAGTTGAAAAAGGTGGGCAAAAAGTAAATCCTGTACATTATTATCATTCTGATTTATCTCCTGCACAATATGAAAAGTTGATTCAAATGAGTCAGAATTCTTTTAACGCATTTGACTAAAAATTGAGTAAAAAAATGAAAATATCTTTTATCTTACTAGGAATAAGCCTAAGTGTCGTTCTATTTTTCTTTTCTTCAAAGAAAGCTATTGCAGATGAAAATAATTCATCAAGAAATACTATTGACACCACTATCGTCAATGATTCAATTATCACACTTGTAGCGGTTGGAGATATAATGATGGGCACAAATTTCCCTTCTGATTCATATCTTCCTCCACGAGATATGTTGCTTTTAGAACCGTTGTACAGCTATTTGCAAAATGCCGACATTACTTTTGGAAATTTGGAAGGTGCTGTATTAAATGAAGGAGGAACAGCAAAGAAATGTCAAGATTTATCGAAGTGTTTTGCATTTAGACAGCCTGAATACTTCATGGGACAATTGAAAATTGCAGGCTTTGATTTTTTGTCAGTTGCGAATAATCATATGGGAGATTTTGGTCAAATTGGACGAGATAATACAACTAAAGTACTCCGTGAAAATGGCTTTCATTTTGCTGGATTAGATTCTTGTCCTTGGGATACAATGACAGTTAAAGGATTAAAGATAGGTATGACTGCCTTTGCTCCAAATACTGGATGTCTTCAAATTACTGATTATGAAGTGCTTCGTAAGACAGTTTCAAAATTGAATAAAATGTGTGATATCGTAATTGTTTCATTTCATGGTGGAGCAGAGGGATCTGCAAGATCACATATAACGAAAAAAACAGAAATATTCTATGACGAAAATAGAGGGAATGTTTACGAATTTGCTCGGATTGCGATTGATGCAGGTGCAGATGTAGTTTTAGGTCATGGACCCCATGTTACAAGGGCTATTGATTTATACAAAGGGAAATTCATAACTTATTCAATGGGTAATTTTTGTACGTATAACAGATTTAATCTTAGCGGTATCAGCGGAATCGCGCCACTTTTTCAAATCCGATTAAAAATGGATGGAACTTTCATCGACGGCAATGTTGTTTCAACCAAACAACTCGGTCAAGGAGGGCCAATTTTAGATTCATTGAATGGAGCATTTTCACAAATTAAATTATTGACTGCTGCAGATTTACCTGAATTAAAGTTGGAATTTGGACCGGATGGTTTTTTTAAATTCAGAAATAATTAGTTAGCATCAATCTTCTTTTGCAATTTATTATCATGAATCATAATATTATTATTTTTCGCAAATGACTTTTGAGCAGCCTGAAAAGCATTGTCGAAAGTTGCCTCTTTTTTAGCCAATTCTTCATTCAATGTTGTCATTCTGGTCATGTCTTCCTCAGTAATTTCGTCGCCTAACTGAAGAATTTGAATCATTTCTTTGTATTCATTCTTATACGCTTTTTCGTAAAATTTAAATAAATCTATTGCTGTATTTCTCATAGTTGCATCTCCATTGTATGGTTCCATTTTTGAAACTAGTTGAATCGAAGAGTCACATTGTGTTATTGTTTTTAAACGAATAGCTTCACATCCGTCTAAGTCTGTTTCAATTTTAGCAACTAAATCGAACATTAATTCAATAATTTTTGTCTGCTCCTTTATAATGGTGTCGTTGTATTCAACTGGAGTCATTGTTGGCTTACTATTACACGATTGTAAAAGCAAGAAAGAAACTGTCAAAAGGAAAATATATACTTTCATCGTTATTACTTTTTTAATAAAAATACTATTTCAAATGATATTGACGCATTATTTTCGCCACATTTCATCAAAAGTTGTCAGACAATCTGTCATTTCGACATAAAAATGCATTGTGATATGCATGCAAATGACAAATTAGTACGTATTTGAATTGTTTTTTCTGATGGCATAATGATTGACTAATGGAAATCAAGTTTTAAAAGTGAAAAAATAATTACAAAATGGGAAAAATAATTGGAATTGACTTAGGAACTACCAACTCGTGTGTTTCTGTGATGGAGGGAAGTGAGCCGGTAGTAATTGCTAACTCAGAAGGGAAAAGAACAACACCTTCAGTTGTAGCATTCGTTGAAGGTGGTGAGCGTAAAGTTGGGGATCCAGCTAAACGTCAAGCAATCACTAACCCAACAAAAACAATTTCGTCTATCAAAAGATTCATGGGTACAACTTATGAGGAAATGAAAGCGGAAGCAGGACGTGTACCTTATACGGTAGTTAAAGGAGACAACAATACCCCACGTGTGAAAATCGACGATCGTTTGTATTCTCCACAAGAAATTTCTGCAATGATTCTTCAAAAAATGAAGAAAACTGCTGAAGATTATTTAGGTCATGAAGTTACTGAAGCAGTTGTTACTGTTCCTGCATATTTCAATGATGCACAACGTCAAGCAACAAAAGAAGCTGGTGAAATCGCTGGTTTAACAATCAAAAGAATTATCAATGAGCCTACAGCAGCAGCTTTAGCTTATGGATTAGATAAAAAAGGAGTTGATCAAAAAATCGTTGTTTTCGATTTCGGTGGAGGAACACATGACGTTTCTGTACTTGAATTAGGAGATGGTGTATTTGAAGTATTGGCAACAGACGGAGATACTCACTTAGGTGGAGATGACGTTGATGAGGCAATCATTGCTTGGTTAGCTGAAGAATTTAAAAATGACGAAGGATTGAACTTACGTGAAGATCCAATGGCATTGCAACGTTTGAAAGAAGCTGCTGAAAAAGCGAAAATTGAACTTTCTTCAACAACTTCAACTGAAATCAATTTGCCATACATCATGCCAGTAAATGGTATTCCAAAACACCTTGTAAGAACATTACAACGTGCGAAGTTTGAGCAATTAATTTCTGACATCGTTGAAAGAACAATCGCTCCTTGTCGTTCAGCTATGAAAAACGCTGGATTATCAACAAGTGATATCGATGAAGTAATCTTAGTAGGTGGTTCAACACGTATTCCGATTATTCAAGATGCAGTAGAGCGTTTCTTCGGAAAAGCACCATCAAAAGGAGTTAATCCTGACGAAGTGGTTGCAGTTGGTGCAGCAATTCAAGGTGGAGTTTTAACTGGAGAAGTAAAAGATGTATTGTTATTAGACGTTATTCCTTTATCAGTAGGAATCGAAACAATGGGTGGAGTTTTCACTAAATTGATCGAAGCGAATACGACAATTCCATCTAAAAAATCAGAAGTGTTCTCAACGGCTTCAGATAGTCAACCATCAGTTGATATTCACGTATTACAAGGTGAAAGAGCGATGGCAGCAGATAACAAATCATTGGGTCGTTTCCAATTAACTGATATTCCACCAGCTCAAAGAGGAGTTCCACAAATTGAGGTAACGTTCGATATTGATGCAAATGGTATCATGAATATTTCTGCAAAAGACAAAGGAACAGGAAAAGAGCAATCAATTAAGATTGAAGCTTCTTCAGGTTTGTCAGATGCTGAAATCCAAAGAATGAAAGCTGAAGCGATTGCAAATGCTGATTCAGATAACAAGTTGCGTGAAGAAGTTGAGTTGATCAACAAAGCAGATTCTACGATTTTCCAAACTGAACGTCAGTTGAAGGAATACGGAGATAAAATCTCTGCTGATAAAAAACAACCAATCGAAGAAGCGTTAGCTGAATTGAAAACTGAATTCGAAGCGAGACACGTTGGAAATCTTGAAGCTGCAATGGAAAAATTAAATACTGTTTTCCAAGCTGCATCTCAAGACATGTACAATGCTGCAAATGCTGATGGAGGAAACACTGGAGGAAACGAAAGTACTGAAAATCCAGCGGATGAAGTTACAGATGTTGACTTCGAAGAAGTTGATGACAAAGCAGATAAGAAGAAATAATTCTTTTATAAATTGAAAAATGGGAACTCGAAAGGTTCCCATTTTTTTTTGATTCAATTTTTTAGAGTTGTATACTTTTGATGAAATCTAGTGAATAAAAGAAAGGTTTAATCCTATTTAGTATTAACTTTCATGAAAAATCGTTTATGAAACTACTTGCTACTATTCTATTTTATTTGTCATTTGCGGTTTGTTTTAGTCAGACAAATACAGAAATACTAGATTACAACAATGTTTCAGGTTTGTTATTGGATGAGGGATTGTTATTTAATGATCCTATATCAGGGCAAGCTGCATATGAAGTACCAAAAGGTGGTGGAGTGAATGCAATTATGCTGCTTCATTTTGGTTTGCAGCGATGATGCCCAATGGCATGTTAAAAACAGCTTGTGTTAGATATAATACCGGTCGTGATTTTTTTAGTGGGCCAATTTCTTCTACAGGAATGTATACTGATCCGGCTTATATTGCTGCATATTCTAGTTCAATATGGACTGTTACAAAGCAAGAAGTTAATAATCATATTCAAAATTATTTACAAGTTGGCTATATAACGCCGAATTCAATTCTCAATTGGCCAGGAAATGGAATTGCAACCTTAGGTGTAGTAGAGAATCTTGCTCCATTTGTTGATGTCAATGGCGATAATATTTATGAACCAGCTGCTGGTGATCATCCAAATATTCGGGGCGATAAGGCTTCCTATATTATCATCAATGATTTGGCAGATGTACATACAGAAAGTAATGGTGACCCACTTGGAATTGAAGTTCATGTGATGGCACACCAATATGCTGCTTCAAATTATATTGATAGTACTACTTTTTTAACAGCTCGTGTTTTTAACAGAGGAAATTTCTCCTTTACAAACTTTAAAATGGGGATGTATATAGATGCTGATTTGGGAAGTTATAATGACGATTATTACGGTTGTGACAGTACAAAAAATTTAATTTATACTTATAACGGAGGTAATTTTGACGGAACTATAAATGGATACGGAACTAATCCACCTTGTATTGGATTTGTAAGTTTGAATCATCCAATGAAAGTAGCTGGATTTTATGGAGGAGGAGCAAACTTTCCACATAGTGATCCGTCTTATTCTACTCAATATTGGAATTATTTGAATGGACGTTGGGCAGATGGATCTCAATGGTTTTATGGTGGCATGGGATATACGGGTTCCATAGGTGCCACGACGAATCCTACGTCATATATTATGAGTGGAAATCCTTATTCAGGTGTTGGTTGGTCAGAAATAACTAATTCGAATACACCAGGAGATCGAAGAATGTTTATGGCACTTGATTCAATGATTTTGAATCCAAATCAAGAGGAATGTTTTGATTTTGCAATTATCTATAACCGTCAAGGTAATAATTTAGAAAATGTACAAGGAGTAATAGACATTGCTGATTCTGTGAGACAATTTTTTGAAGCTCAACTAGAATACAATTGTAATCAAGTTACATTAGGAATAAATGACAATTTAATGAGTCAATTTTCTGTGTTTCCAAATCCATCAACTGGGAAAATCACGGTTGTTCCATCTGAAAATTTAATGCAATTTAAAGTAGAAATTACAGGTCTTTTTGGTCGAGAAGTATATTCTAAAGATTTTCAAGGGACAGATTCAATTGAAATTAATTTAGAAGAACAAGCAGGTATGTACTTGGTTTCAATCATTTCTGAAGGAAAGAAAAGTACTTCCTATGTTGTAATTGACTGATTATTTAATCTTTAATGAAAAATGGGAACCTTTTGAGTTCCCATTTTATATTTAAATATTTATTGCAGAAGTTTTAATTTATATCACTCTGTTGCAGTATTATTTTCCTCACCTCTCGTCAAAGCAATTTTATTTGATTTAGCTGAATAATCTTCCCAATCTTCAACCAATTCTTGATCGTATTGTTTTGTTACCGAAATTGGAATATATTCTACTACAACGTTCGTTTTATCTAAACCAAAATCTTCAGCAGGTTTCAAACCAGTTGATTTCACGAATCTATAAGCTTTCACACAAATACTTTGGAATGCTGTTAATTTATTATCCGTTGCAACGCGCGAGTTTAACACGATGAATTTAAAATCTGCATCATCAAATTTTCCTTTCACTGAGTCAAAGACACTTTCACCAGTTAATTCGCCTTTTTCAACCATTTTACGCTGAATCTTGCGCATCATGTATTCGATTCGATGTTCTTCTTTGAAGCCTAATTGTAAATTGACATAGTAACAAGATTTATCGATTACTTCATTCACGGTGTAATGAACACCCCATGGATCATTTAGAATATCAAGGTGCAAGAACCAAACGACGCCTGCTTTTCGAGGTCGTTTTTTAAACAATGAGAAGAAAACAGTATCATCTAATTTGTTTGGTGTATTACTTCTGGTTGGATAAACTAAATTTGATGCTTCAAATTGAAGGTTTGAATCAGCATTGGTGGCATTTAATAATGGTATTACTTTTTTCATTGAAACGTATTCTGTAATACTTTTTCTTAGTAAACGAGCTTTGTAAAATAAAAACAACATGGTGAAAAAGCCAGTTGCTAAAATTAGTGTAAACCAACCGCCATGAACAATCTTACCTAAATTAGACATTAAGAAAACACCTTCTATTGTCAAGAATATTCCAAAAATAACAAGGTATGCAACTTTCGTTTTAGGATATTTAAGCATAAGTAAATAACACAATAAAATTGATGTCATTACCATATCAATGGTTATTGCCAAACCATAGGTTGCTTCCATAGCTGTCGACTTTCTAAAAATTGCAATTACAAGTAAACATCCTGCCATTAAAAACCAATTAATAAATGGGATATAAATTTGACCTTTGTGATCTGATGGGTATTTTACTCTAAGATTAGTCCATAAGTTCAATTTAATTGCCTCATTCATTAATGTAAAAACACCTGTAATTAATGCTTGAGAAGCAATAATGGTTGCGGCTGTGGCAATTGCAATTGCAAAAGGCAACATGCCATCTGGAACCATTGCATAGAAAATAGTTTGTTTTGGTAGTAAAGAAAACCCTTCACTTAAACACAATGCAGATTGACCTAAATAATTGATGACTAATAAAATACTCATCATTGACCAACTTATACGAATATTCTTTTTTCCACAATGGCCTAAATCTGAATATAAGGCTTCTGCTCCTGTTGTACAAAGAAAAACAGCTCCTAAGACCCAGAACCCTCCTTTAACGTTTACAATCAAATTATAGGCATAATATGGGTTGAATGCATTTAGTACGTCAGGGTTTTTTGCAATGTTGATAAGTCCAAGATAGCCGAGAAATCCGAACCAAATAATCATTACCGGTCCAAAGGCTTTTCCTATTGCAGAAGTTCCAAATTGTTGAATTGAAAATAACATTACGATTATCCCAACAACAACAGGTATTACAGGGAAATCTGGAAAGATATTATTGATACCTTCAACGGCTGAAGAGATTGAAATAGCTGGAGTAATAAATCCATCAGCTAACAGAGTAGCACAACCAATTAATGCTGGAATAATTACCCATTTAATTCGTTTAGATTTGAGTAAAGCAAAGAGCGCAAAGATTCCTCCTTCGCCTTTATTATCTGCATTTAATGCAAAGTAAATGTATTTGATAGTAGCTAATAATATTAATGTCCAAATCACGGAAGATAAACCTCCCATTATAAGATCATAGGAAAAATTAGTTCCGTTTCCAGTAATAGCTTGAAAAACATATAATGGTGATGTACCAATGTCTCCAAACACGATTCCAATGGTAATTAAAATCCCTGCAGCTGATACTTTACTTGTACTTATAGACATAGAAAAAAAATTTCGGTAAATGTAATTGAAATCAATCTATTAATAGAGGATTCAAGTGAAATAAAAAATATAATTTGTCTAAATATTTTTTTGAAAAATATGAAAGTTACTTTTTTCCCTTTCAACCTTTTTTAGACGATGAAAATATTGAACAAAAAAAATCCCGTTTGTCAACTGACGAACGGGATTTTTGCTATATAAAGTTTAATTACTTCTTATTTCTTCACTGCGTCACAAACCGCCTTGAAAGCTTCAGGGTGATTCATGGCTAAATCTGCAAGAACCTTACGGTTCAATTCAACTCCACCTTTGTGTACAGCTCCAATAAATTGAGAATAACTCATTCCATGTTGACGTGCACCTGCGTTAATACGTGTAATCCACAACGAACGGAAGTTTCTTTTCTTTTGCTTACGTCCTTCGTAAGCATAATTTAATCCTTTTTCAACTGCATTTTTTGCAACTGTCCAAACATTTTTTCTGCGGCCATAGTATCCTTTGGCTAGCTTCATCAAGTTTTTTCTACGAGCTCTTGATGCTACGTGATTTACTGATCTTGGCATAATTTCTAGTTTTTTAATAAAGAGTGCACCTTTGTTTCAGATGACTTAGCTACTCGTTACCGGGTTAAACAATAATAAACCTTTGTGTTTACATTCGTCAAAAGACGAATTACATACACAATTGTACTTTGATATTTGATACATCTGCTTGGTGAACCAAACCAGCTGCTGTCAAATTTCTCTTACGCTTCTTAGACTTCTTAGTTAAGATGTGGCTTTTAAAAGCGTGTTTTCTTTTGATTTTACCGCTTCCAGTGATTGTGAATCTCTTCTTTGCACTAGATTTAGTTTTCATTTTTGGCATCTCTCTTCGTTTTTTAAAGTTACCTCTATATAGCTTCTTTACAGGATTTGTGATTTAGGATTCGTAATTCCGAATTCCAAATTTTAAATCCCTAATTATTTCTTTTTAGGGTTGATCATTATAATCATCCGTTTTCCTTCTAGTTTTGGTAATTGTTCTACTGCTCCAATTTCCGCTAATTCTTGCGCAAACTTCAACAATAAAATTTCACCTCTATCCTTGAACACAATTGTACGACCTCTAAAAAATACATACGCTTTCACTTTACTTCCTTCTTCCAAAAACTTACGTGCGTGCGCTAATTTGAATAGAAAATCATGTTCATCTGTATTCGGTCCAAAACGAATTTCTTTCAAAACAATTTTACTTTGTTTTGCTTTTAATTCTTTTTGCTTTCTTTTTTGATTGTATAAGAACTTACGGTAATCCATAATCTTACACACAGGAGGAACAGCGTTTGGAGAAATTTCAACCAAATCCATGTCTTGCTCTTCCGCTAATTGAATAGCTTCAGCAGTAGAAATAACTTGTGGTTCTCCTCCTTCAGTTACCAAACGAATCTCACGAGATAATATTTTCTCATTGATTCTGTGTTGGTCTACTTCCTCTCTTTTAATAAAAGGTTTTCTTGTGTTTTTTCTCATTTAATTAATTAAACTTTCGATGATAACTCATCTTCAATCGTTTTTTGTACTAATTCGGTAAACTTTTCAATGCTCATCGAACCTTTATCTGCTTCACCACGTTGACGAACAGAAACTTCATTGTTTTCAGCTTCTTTCTCACCAACAATCAGCATGAAAGGTGTTTTATTCAATTCTGCATCCCGTATTTTTTTACCTATCTTCTCGTTACGGTCGTCCACGAAGCCGCGAATATCGTAATTATTTAGCAATTCTGAAAGTTTTTCTGCATACTCATTGTATTTATCAGAAATTGGTAAGATTGCATATTGCTCTGTTGCTAACCATAATGGGAAATCTCCAGCGCAATGTTCCAATAAAACAGCGATGAAACGTTCCATTGATCCAAAAGGAGCTCGGTGAATCATGACTGGTCTGTGCTTTTGATTGTCTGCACCAGTAAATTCTAATTCAAATCTTTCTGGCAAGTTATAATCTACTTGAATTGTCCCTAATTGCCACTCACGTCCCAATGCATCTTGCACCATGAAATCGAGTTTTGGACCATAGAATGCTGCTTCACCGTATTCAATAAACGTATCTAATCCTTTTTCGGCAGCCGCTTCAATAATTGCATTTTCTGCTTTCTCCCAATTTTCATCACTACCGATATATTTTTCTGGAGAGTTTTTATCTCTTAATGAAATTTGAGCTTTGAAATTCTCAAACGATAATGTTTTGAAAATATAAAGAACCAAATCAATTACTTTCTTGAATTCATCTTTTACTTGCTCTTGCATGCAGAAAATGTGTGCATCATCTTGCGTAAAACCACGAACTCTAGTCAAGCCGTGCAATTCACCTGATTGCTCATAACGATAAACAGTTCCAAATTCTGCAAAACGCACAGGAAGATCTTTATACGATCGAGGTTTTGATTTAAAAATCTCACAGTGATGAGGGCAATTCATCGGTTTCAATAAAAACTCCTCATTTTCATCTGGTGTTTTAATCGGTTGAAATGAGTCTGCACCATATTTCGCAAAATGTCCTGACGTTACATACAATTCCTTACTTCCAATATGAGGAGTAATTACTTGATCATAACCAGCTTTACGTTGTGCTTTTTTAAGAAAATTCTCTAAACGTTCACGCAATGCCGCACCTTTTGGTAACCACAATGGTAAACCTTGTCCCACTTTTTGCGAGAAAGTGAACAACTCTAATTCTTTTCCTAATTTTCTATGATCACGGCGTTTTGCTTCTTCAACTTTTTCTAAATATTCAGTAAGTTCAGCTTGTTTAGGGAAAGTAATTCCATAAATACGCGTTAATTGTTTGTTCTTTTCGTCGCCTCGCCAATAAGCACCAGCGATAGAAGTTAATTTCACTGCTTTAAAACCTCCAGTGTCTGGAATATGTGGTCCACGACATAAATCAGTAAAATTTCCTTGAGTATAAAAAGTCAATGTTCCATCCTCTAAACCGTCAATTAATTCAAGTTTATATGGATCTTGTTTTTCAGTGAAATATGCAATTGCATCAGCTTTAGAAATTTCTTTACGAATAAAAACATTTTTCTCTTTCGCAATTTCCTTCATTTTATTTTCGATCTTCTCTAAATCCTTTTCAGCAATAGAATATTCCATGAAATCTATATCGTAATAGAATCCATTTGTGATTGGAGGTCCAATGGCTAATTTAACTCCAGGATAGAAAAACTCAATTGCTTCAGCCATGATGTGCGCAGAAGAATGCCACATGGTAGATTTTCCTTCAGCATCATTCCAGGTCAATAATTGTAAGGTGCAATCCGCATTTAACGGGCGGTTAGCGTCAATTACTTGACCGTCAACTTTGGCAGCAAGTACATTTCTAGCAAGACCTTCTGAAATACTTTTAGCTACATCAAGTGCACTAATACCATTTTCAAATTGCTTTACTGTTCCATCTGGAAGTGTTACATTCATCATTCTTTTGTAAAAATTTGCAAACAAAGATAGTTATTCGATTGAATTTATTGCTTCGTTTTATTGATAAACAAGGCTATTTGGAATGTATTTTTTTCTATCAAAAAAAAGCGTTCATTTGTAACGTCTAAAAATCAAATATCTACAATGTCGTTTCAATTTTTTAAACAGCCATTTTTATTGCTAACAATTTGCTTATGTGCGGGCATTTTGCTTGGTTTTGAATTGGTTGAATGGCAAGAGATCTTTACGTTTGGAACTCTTTTTATTCTTATCACTACACTTTTTTGTTATTGGATGAAATGGTTGAATAATGGAATCGTATTGAGTTTATCGAGTATAACATTTATTTTGATTGGAGCACTATTAATACAAAGCAGAGGTGGGGGATGGGAAAAGAATCACATGGATTCTTTATATCAAAAAGGGGATTTGCTTTTGGTGAAAATGCGAGAAGTTGGACAATCTGACAAAGAGTGGAAAAAAATGACAGGTGATATTCAAAGCGTTTATGCAAAAACTTCAAAATTTGATGTGAAAGTACCGGTTGTTTTGTTCGTCAAATCAGGAAATTATGGCTGCGAGACGGGTGATGTGATTCTCATTTCATCAGAACTGAATAAAATAAAAAACAATGGTAATCCTGGAGAATTTGATGCCGAGAATTATTGGAGTAAGAAAGGGTTTAACCATATTGTATTCGTTGGGGAAGATGAATATAAAATCATTCAACATGAAGAATTGCCATGGTATAGTCAACAAACAACTAATTTAAGGAATTATCTAAAAGCTTCTTTAGAAGAAAACTTGAAAGGCAAAGAATTGGCAATTGCGCTCGCTTTAATATTGGGGGATAAATCACTTCTAGATTCAGAGATTACAACAAGCTTCACGAATACAGGAGCAATGCATGTTTTGGCTGTTTCAGGACTGCATATTGGGATAATAATGCAAATTCTTATGGTTGTTTTTAGTCAGTTTTCAAAAGTATTGAGTAGGAAAAAAGCAGTTATTATTGTTGTCGTAATCATGTGGATTTATGCCATTATTACTGGGTTATCACCTTCTGTTTTAAGGGCAGTTTTTATGTTTTCGGTTTTAGTACTTTCACAATTAACAGGTAAGAACCATAATTCAATTAATTCTTTATTTTTTACTGCATTTGTATTAATGTTATTTGATCCTTATACACTTTACGATATTGGATTTCAATTATCATTTTTAGCAATGCTTGGAATCTTTTTGTTGTATAGACCAATTGAACAAATGATTTATATTAAGAATAAATGGTTGATGAAAATTTGGCAAGGAACAGCCATTGGTTTTGCAGCACAATTGATGACGACTCCATTATCGTTGTATTATTTCCATCAGTTTCCAAATTACTTTGTGTTAACCAATATTGGATTGATGGCCTCATCAGGTCTTATTTTGGGATTTGGGATTGTGTTGTTTACAATTAGTTGGTGGACAACAATTGCAAGGTTTGCGGGATTAATTTTGACCTTTATCATTTTTGTTTCTTTAGCTTTTATTGAATGGGTGGAAGATTTACCTGGAGCAGTAGCGTATGGATTTGAAGTTTCACTTGTTGTCGTATTTGCTTTAGGGATGTTGATTTTATTTCTATTCTTATGGGCTCAAAAAAGAAGTCATGTAATTCTTGCATTCACTGGAGGCTTAATGCTGTTGATTTCAATTATTATGCAGCGGTATCAGAACATGAATGTAAATGAGCTATGTGTGTTTAATGCACGACAAGTTATAATTACTGTTCGCAAAGACAATCAATTATTTTGCTTTTACAAAGCCAAACCAGACGAGGAAGAAAAAGTGAAATTTGCTGTTCAAGGGTATTTGAAATTGCACCCTTCCGAAATTCATTATTACTCATTGAACAAGAAAAATTGGAAATTAACTTCATCCAAAACCTCAATTTCAGTTCGAAAAGAAAAGGGTAGTATTGAAATGGATGTTAATGGGAGAAAATATTCTGTTTTACTTTCAGATTATTCGGATGTGATAAATCCGAGCTCAATTAAAATTGGAATGCCTTGGATGGAAGCAGTTGTAGATCATTCCTTGAAAAACGGTGCTTATATTCAATCGATTTAACTCGGATTCGCGAACCATATTGAATATTCTTATAATTTCTCAGTTCTTTTTTATAAATGTGCGATAATATCGAGTACATAAATATTGCAAAATTGCAACTTCGCTATATTACGTAGAAAGTCCATTTTTATTAAGATACAGAGGGGCATGTGAAAAAATTATTTATAATAAGAGCAAATAGATCTATTTATTTCAGGCAAATATATTTAAACGAGTTTTTTGTAAAAACGAACAGTTATTTTGCACTGTATACTTCATTAAAATGAAATATTATTTTAATCTGAATGAAATGTACCCTATAACAAAAAATGAAGTTTAGTTTTCGAATTCGCGAATTCGCAATATGTCGAACCTTATATAATTAAACCATTAGTTAACTCAATTAATAGTTCTATTTAACATTTAAACAACCAATGATTGTCTAATATTCTTGATTTTTATTTCTTCTAAGTAATTCCCGATGATCTAGATAAAATATAAAATTAGAGCAAAAAAAATCCATTTATCTGAGACAAATGGATTTATTAAGAAAAGTATAGCAATTTTATCTGTTTAACATAACTGGCATAACCAACATTAAAACATCTTCATCTTTATTATCATTGACAGCCGGCATTAATAAGCCAGCTCTTGAAGGCTCACTCATTTCTAGTCGAACTTCTGTTGTATCTAGATTGTTCAACATTTCCATTAAGAAACGTGAATTGAAACCAATTTCCATGTCATCACCATCGTAATTACATGTCAATCGCTCATTTGCTTCGTTGTTGAAATCTAAATCTTCAGCCGAAAGTGATAATTCAGATCCTGCTAATTTCAATTTTATTTGGTGAGTTGTTTTGTTAGCAAAAATTGAAACACGTTTGATAGAACTCAAGAATTGAGCACGGTCGATTGTTAAAACGTTTGGATTCTCTTTTGGAATAACAGCCTCATAATTTGGATATTTCCCATCAATCAAACGACATACTAAAACGATATCTTTAAAAGAGAAAATCGCATTAGACTCATTGTATTCCAATTCAACATCTTCATCACCATGCAAATTTGATTTCAATAAATTCAATGGTTTTTTTGGAAGAATAAAAGAAGAACTTCCTGTTGCTTTAGAATCAGTTCTTCTATAACGAACCAATTTATGTGCATCAGTTGCAACAAAAGTTATGTCTTGTGGACTAAACTGACAAAAAACGCCACTCATTACAGGTCGTAAATCATCATTTCCAGTAGCGAATAAAGTTTTGTTGATTGCCTTTGAAATTAATTCACCTGCAACATTTATTTTACTGCTTTTTTCAATTGTTGGAACTCTAGGAAAATCATCTCCATTGTATCCAACCATCTTAGATTTACCGTTATCGTATGCAATTTCCACAGAATAGTTTGTTTTGTCTACTAAAAAAGTACACGGTTGATCCGGTAAATTTTTTAAAACATCCAAAAGCAATTTTGCTGGAATAGCAATTTTTCCTTCCTCATTTGCTTCAACAGGAAACGAAGTTCTCATTGTTGTTTCTAAGTCAGATGCTGACACAGTTAATTGATTACCAATAATTTCAAATAGAAAATTATCTAAAATTGGTAAAGAGTTACTTGTACTTAAAACACCAGAAATGTTCTGTAAATGCTTCAGTAAAGTGGT
>JBIIWQ010000144.1:0-5851 GCA_044338805.1 Crocinitomicaceae bacterium | reverse complement strand
CCTATTTCATCAGGGACATATAGCGTAACTGGAACAACGGCAAATGGCTGTGTAATTTCAGATTTTGTTGATATTACTGTTAAACAGGTTGATTGGGCAATTGATCAAATCTTCACGGGACCAACTGATTGTGGTGCGTCGACTGGTTATGTTTCAGTTGCAACAAATGGAGTTTTTGAAGCTGGTTTTCCTCCAATCTATACATGGTCAGGTCCTGGTTCAGGAAGTTCCAATTTTATCAATGCTTCAGTTTGGGATAATCTTTCAGCGGGATGGTATTATATTGATATTGTTTCAAATGGTTGTCATGAAGTTGATTCGGCGCAGGTGGTGCCCTTAAATTTACCAATTGCAGGGATTATTGCTACGCCGCTTTTTGGATATACACCGCTTTTGGTTGACTTCTCCAATACGAGTCAAAATGCATCATCCTATTTGTGGGACTTTGGTAATGGAATAACGCTCCCAATTGGCAATCAGAATAGTCAATCACAAATATTTACAACAGGTGTTTATGAGATAATGTTGGTTGCATACAATGGTAATTGTTCAGATACTGCATATACTACGATTAATGTTCTTGACCCACCAGTAGTTCTTCCTGTTTCTTTGATAACAAGCAATGTATTTACGCCCAATTCGGATGGTTCAAATGACGTATTCACTTTTCAACTTGAAAACATTGTTCAACTAGAAATTAGTATTTTGAATAGATGGGGGGCAGTCGTGTTTACTTCAACAGATATTAATTTTTCTTGGAATGGCAAAGTAAACGGCAATATTGCTTTAGAAGGAGTTTATTTTTATACTTATAAAGCAGTTGGTGCACAAAATGAGCAATTTGAAGGTCAGGGTTTTCTTCATTTAGAATATTAAATTGAATCTCGAAAAGTTGAAATTGGAAATATACTGAGACGAATTTTATTAATTTACATTAACAATCACAATCTTCTTTTCTTGCCAAACAATTTCAGTACCAGCTGTTTTTCCAAGTAATTCTTTCCCTAAAGGAGCAGCGGCGGTCATGCAGAAGATTGTAGTGTTTTCAATTTCAATTGCACCAATTCCAACCGAGATGAAGAATACACCAATAGTCGTTTCAACCAAACTTCCGAGTTGAATTTTAATGTGCTTTTGAGTTGCATCTATGCGGTGAAGGATTTCTGCCAATTTATTCATTTCGGAGAGTTGTCCAGCAATCTTTTCTTGTTCCAAATGCGCCATTGCTCTGCCAGTTTCATGTTTGTCACCAGCTGAACTTTTTGTTTCATTTGAATTAGCATCTAATGCATCTGAAAGCATTAAAGTTAATTGGGAAATCCGAGAATTAACTTCCTTGGTTAAAATAGCGTGAATATGTTCTTTGTACATTTAAAATTGAGTCAAAACTTTTTTCTTATTGCTGTAAAATCATTTTTATTGAAAAGAAGATGATGAATTTTGGTCTTGGTTGATTTGTTAAATTGATAAATGAGATAAAACATCATTATTAAATTCACAGTATTATAAGTCAAAATTGCACCGTGAACGCTGTAAGATTTAATTAAAAACCAACCCATTCCAATACAAAATATATTGCCAAGGAATGATGCTCTTAAGTTGATTATTAATTGTCCTTTACTTGCATAATACTGTGAAATAATAGCTAATACAGAAAAAGATAAAATAGTAATGCTTAAAGGGAGTAAATGAGATTTTACTTCTGTAAAGTCTTTTCCAAAAATAAAGGAGTAAAAATCAGAAGGAATGATCAGTAGTATAGATGTTGCGATAATACTCAAAAACAAACTTAATTTGATTGAATTAAGGGTGTATTTTGTTTTCATTGATTCATCCTTCTCGTTTACCAATTTTGCTAATAAGTTAGTGCTTATTCCTTTGCAGATAACCCAAACTGATTCAATTATAGAGATGGAAATTGAGAATACACCTAAAACTTCAATGCCTTTCCATTTTTCGATTAAATAAAACAGATAGCGATAATTTAATAATTGGGAGAAATTATTTATTTGATTTTGAAAACCATACATGAACATTTCGAAAAATAGTTTTTTATTGTTTTTCAAGTTTTTGAATGAAAGATATTTACCAATATAAAGTAACCCAATAAATGCCGCAAGGCTGAATGAAACAATGTATGATAGATAAACGGCATCAAGGTTTTTCTCGTTGAAAAGTAAAAAACATATTGCAATTGAAACAATTAAAAAAATGCTTTTTGAAAATTCAATTAAGTTATGTTTTGAAATTTGTTCATGTCCCACCAATAAGCTTTGGAAGATACTTATTCCACCTTGTAAAAAAGAGATTAGAAATAACTCTTCAATTAATCTAAATGGCGTTAAATCTAAAAAGGCAATAATAAAACTAAAAACTAAAGCAATAAGAAAATTCCAAATAAAAGAATATATGAAAAGTTTGAGATTACTGTATTTAGATGCAAGATAGATTAAACTTGGACCTCCTACAATTCCTTGTATTATATTAATCAAAGAAACTGAAACTAATAATATGGAAATTTCACCTCTTGCATATTTACCTAAATAATAAGCAGTGATAACGACAATAAGAAAGTTAATAATAGAACTTAATCCTTTAACGAAAATTGTTTCAATAATCTTTTTAAACATAAACGGCTTAAACTCTTAATCAAAGATTAAATATAACGACAAAGGATGAATATTGATTAATTAAGATGAAATGATTAAAAAATTACTTTTTTGACGCTATTTTTTTCACTTTGACCTGCAATCTTTTCTTGTTCCACATCTGCCGTTGCTCTTTCCGTTTTCTATTTGTTACCAACCGAACTATAAGCTTCATTCGAATTGCTGTCTAAAGTATCTGAAAACGACAATATCAATTGCGAAATTTGCGAATTTACTTCTTTATTTAAAGTATTAAGAATGTGTTTTTATCCATTAAACTGGTTATAAAGTACTGTTAATTGTTCGAGAATTTTTTCATCGGAATACTGCAGTGAATTGGTGCGAATGATCTCTGCGTCAAAAGTTAATCCTTCAAGAATTTTTTCCATTCCTATAGCCAGTGACAATGGATCGTTTATTTTTACTTGAATTCCCATTTCCTGAGATAAATCAAATCCAATTCCAACAGGTGTTGTAATGGTTGGAATGCCACATGCCCAAGCTTCAGCTAAAACAATTGAGAATGTTTCATATGCGGAAAACAACACAAAAGCATCTGATTGTTGGTAATAAGAAAGGAGTTCTTCGGGAGTACAAGGTCCACCGAAATTTATCAGATTTGCCAACTCTTTGGAATCAACTAGTGTTTTTAATTCAGTTGTTGATTCGTCTGAAATGATTGTTAATTTAAAATCACTATATCCTTTATCCTTTAGAAATGAAATTGCTTCGATAATTCCAATTGGATTTTTTAACGTTTTATCGAGCGTTGAAATATGGAGGAAATGTTTGGTTGTTGTTGGTTTTTTTTCTTTTGGGACAAAAAGATTTGTATTGATTGGATTCGGGATAACTTGAATGTCTTTATCTACAAAAAAGGTCGCTAAATCACGTTTCAAGAATTCCGAAACAGCAATGAGTTGATCAATGTGTTTTTTTGTGTATTTCAAAATGAATTTATCTTTTAACGACCAACTATTTCTTTTGTCGGGCCTATAATAAGAACCATGTTCTGTAACAATTAATGGACATGAAAATTTCTTTTTCGCGCGCACAAAAAGATAACCTTTTGGAACGATAACATGTGCATGAATGAGATCTATCTGCTCAATTAAATTTAAACCAAATTCAAAGGCTTTGTCTTGTTCTTTTCTTCTTGAAAGGAAGTTTGAACCTTTCGGATGATAAACTACAATTTCTTTCAGGTTTTCGGATTCAGCAATTGAGCAATCTAGACCCTTTAAATCCGGGTCTGCAACAGTATATAAAACTGTTGTTTTATAATATTCAGAAAGGATTTGTGCTTGACGTTGAACAAAATTCCCCAAGAATGGAGCAAATTTATTTGGATACCAAGAACTTAATATGAGAATATGTTTTTCCTTTTCAATCATTCAAAGGACAAAATACGGATTATACTAACGTCTTTTCAAAAACTGACTTAACTTGTTCCAAAGCAAAATCGATTTCTTTTATTGTTGTATAACGAGAAAAAGAAAAACGAACATTTGGTCGAGTAGGGTCTGCGTTTATTCCTTGTAAAACATGAGAACCTTTGATTGCCCCAGATGAGCATGCGCTTCCTCCACTTACTGCAACTCCTTTTAAATCTAACGTAAATAATAAAATCCCTGCTTTCGGTGTTGAAGGAAAACAAACATTCAGCACGGTATAAAGAGATTTCTCTGGATCTGTTTCACCATGAAAGTGTACAGTCGGAAATGCTTCTTTTAAATTCGCTAAAAGATAAGTCTTCAGTGATTGAACGTGTTCTTGGTGTCCCAAAACATCTTCATAGGCCAATTCCATCGCCTTTGCAAGTCCAACAATTCCATAAACGTTTTCAGTACCTCCTCGTAATCCTCTTTCTTGCGCTCCACCATGAATTAGAGGTTCCACTTTGATGCTCTTATTGACATATAAAAATCCAATGCCTTTTGGTCCATGAAATTTATGTGCGGCACACGTAATAAAATCAATGTCTAATTCTTTCAAATCAAACGTATAATGTCCCATTGTTTGGACAGTATCTGAATGAAATAAAGCATTGTATTTTCTACAAAGCATGCTAACTTCTTTCATTGGTAATAATGTTGAAATTTCATTGTTTGCATGCATTAAAGAAACCAATGTTTTTTCGCCAGATTGGAGTAGTTTTTCTAAATCAACTAAATCAACAACACCTTTTTCATTGATTTTGACGTAGCTCAATTTTGCTTCACCAGCATTCGCAATCATTTCAGCTGTATGACCAACGGCATGGTGTTCAATTGTTGACGTAATGATATGTTTCACTCCCATTTGATGAACAGAGGAATAAAGCGCCATATTATCAGCCTCAGTTCCGCCAGAAGTGAAAATTATTTCAGAAGCTTGACAATTCAATAGTTTCGAAATAGTTCTACGTGATGTTTCAATTAATGCTTTTGTTTGACGACCATAAAAATGTGCTGAAGATGGATTTCCAAAATCATTGGTTAAAACAGGAATCATCACCTCAATTACTTCTGGAGCAATTGGTGTTGTAGCAGCATTATCTAAATAAACACGCATAGATTTTTTTTGGCGAAGATAAGTAATAGTTGGATAAAATTAAATGTAAAAAGTCATTCATTCTTGAATACTTATTCCAAAAATGGAGTATAAAAAAAGCGAACAAGTGCAGTTGGTCGCTTTTTAAGTATTTGAAATGCTTATTCTTTTTATTCAACGATTAGTTTTGTCATGGTTTTTAATCAAAAACACACGCCAAAACTGAATTTTAATACTTTTAAATGACATATTTTATATGTTGTAAGAAGTATCGAGCTCTTTAGATTTTTATAAAAAATAACGAATAATTAATTGTTTTACATCCATTTTGATGCAAAACGATTGAAATCTTCTCTAATATTATTGAAATTTGATTCAAAAGATTCTACCAATTCTTTTTCTTTTGCATGGTATTCCACTTTTCTATGATCAACAGCAACCGGATTACTTTTAATCACTTCAATTAACGCTTGTTCATTCAAGTTAACTAAATGAGCAATCTCGTCTATATTATTTCGTTGAACAATCAATTGATTTTGATATTTTTCAACGTCAGCAAGTGCGTCTTTTCCCGAGTTTTTAGAAGCAATTTCTTCAAGACGACCAGTTAATATGACAACTTCATCTTTGTAAAAATTTAATTTGCTTGTCCATTCAGTATTTTCAGAATG
>JBIIWQ010000143.1:0-5876 GCA_044338805.1 Crocinitomicaceae bacterium | reverse complement strand
TTCTTGAAAGCTTGCACCAAATTTCATAGCATTTTCTAAGAAGGTTTTTCCAGAACTATCTTCTTTAAAATATTGAGCTCTATGAACTCCTTTAAAAGAATCAAATCCACCGGCATAAGCAAGACTTTCAAATGCTTTTTTATTGCATAACCGAAGATTTACGCGTTTCGCCATTTCAAAAATGGTAGTTATTGGTCCATTTTCAGTTCGTTCAGCTATTATTGCCTCAACAGGCGCGCTTCCTAATCCTTTAATTGCGCCCAAACCGAAGCGAATGGCACCTTCTTTATTTACTGTAAACTGATAATTTGATTCATTGACATCTGGACCTAAAACAGGTACTCCCATTCGCTTACATTCTTCCATGAAAAATGAAACTTGCTTGATGTCATTCATGTTATTAGAAAGCACAGATGCCATATATTCCGCAGGATAATTCGCTTTCAAATAAGCAGTTTGATATGCAATCCATGCATAACAAGTAGAGTGAGATTTATTAAATGCATAGGACGCGAAAGCTTCCCAGTCTTTCCAAATCTTTTCTAATTTAACAGTATCGTGTCCTTTACTACCTCCACCTTCCAAAAATGCAGGTTTCATTTTATCTAGTGTCGGACGGTCTTTCTTCCCCATTGCTTTTCTCAAAGTATCAGCTTCACCTTTCGTAAAACCTGCTAATTTTTGAGAAAGCAACATTACTTGTTCTTGATAAACAGTAATACCGTATGTTTCCTTTAAAAACTCTTCACAATCATCTAAATCATAGACAATATCTTCTTCGCCATGTTTACGTTTGATAAAAGAAGGAATATATTCCAATGGTCCTGGACGATACAAGGCATTCATGGCCGTTAAATCTGCAAAAACTGTTGGTTTTAATTCACGCAAATATTTCTGCATCCCAGCCGATTCATACTGAAAAATACCGACTGTATCTCCTCTTTGAAAAAGTTCATAGGTCTTTTCGTCATCAACAGGGAAATTATCTGGATCAAGTTGAATTCCTTTTATTTCTAAGATATTTTTAACAGCATACTTTATTAGTGTTAGGGTTTTCAATCCTAAAAAGTCCATTTTCAAAAGACCTGCATATTCAGCAACAGAGTTGTCATATTGCGTACAATACATCTGCGAATCTTTTGCCAATGCAACTGGTACAAAATCGGTAATATCTGAAGGAGTAATTATGACACCACATGCATGTATTCCAGTATTTCGAACCGAACCTTCTAATTCGCGGGCTCTATTTAAAACTTGAGATGCTAAATCAATTCCTTGAGCAATGGATTTTAATTCCTTTGCTTTTACGATTTCATCCTGATTATTTTTTAATTTATCTGCTAATTCAGCATCATTAAATTTGAATAATTTATTCAAGGAAATATCAGGAACTAATTTTGCGATTCGATCGGCCTCTGGCAATGGAAGGTCAAGAACACGCGCAGTATCACGAATGGATGATTTTGCTGCCATTGTTCCATATGTAATAATTTGTGCAACTTGATTAGCACCATATTTTTCTATTACCCAATCAATCACTTTTCCGCGACCTTCATCATCGAAGTCTATATCAATATCAGGCATTGAAACACGATCAGGATTAAGAAAACGTTCGAAAAGCAAATCATATTTTATTGGATCAACATTCGTTATTCCAGTGCAATATGCAACTGCAGATCCAGCTGCTGAACCACGTCCAGGACCAACAGAAACACCCATATCTCGTGCTGCTTGACAAAAATCTTGCACAATTAAGAAATACCCAGGATAACCTGTTTTAGCAATTGTTGCTAATTCAAAATCTATTCTTTCTCTTACCTCATCCGTTATTTCACCGTATCTTTTTTCGGCACCAATATACGTAAGATGTCGCAGGAAGTTATTTTCCCCACGTTTACCGCCATCCTGTGAATCCGTTAAATCCTGAAATTCTTCTGGAATGTCAAAGGCTGGTAAAAGAACTTCTCGAGCTAAACCGTAATGCTCGCATTTCCCTATAATTTCTTCAATACTTTCAATAGCATCCGGAAGATCAAGGAATAATTCCTTCATTTCATCTGAACTCTTGAAATAGTATTCCTCGTTTTCTAATCCATGTCGAAAGCCTCTTCCTCTTCCTTTTGGAGTTGAAACAAGTTCATTATCTCTAACACACAACAAAACATCATGTGCTTCTGCATCTTCTTTGTTGATGTAAAAAGTATTATTTGTTGCCACTAATTTTACAGCATGCTTTTCTGCAAATTTTATCAACGTGGCATTTACTCTATTTTCATTTTCTTGACCATGACGCATAACTTCAATGTACAAGTCGTCACCAAATTGCTCTTTCCACCAAACAAGTGATTCTTCAGCTTGTAATTCACCTACATTCAAAATCAAACTAGGAACTTCGCCGTAAAGATTTCCAGTTAATACAATTAAATCTTCCTTATATTGTTCGATAACCGCTTTATCAATCCGAGGAACGTAATACATTCCTTTGGTGTAAGCCAAAGATGCTAACTTGATTAAATTATGGTATCCTTTTTTATTTTTTGCTAAAAAGACTACTTGAAAACCATTGTCTTTTTGTGTTTTATCTTCAAGATTTTTACACACATTGAATTCACATCCAATAATTGATAATAAGTCTTTCTTTGTGAATTCAAGACCTTGTTCCTCGGCCAATTCACGTTCAGTTTTTAATGCCTTATTATAATCTGCAACAGCTTTTTCAAAATGGAATGCCGCCATCATATTACCTGTATCCGTAAGCGCAACTGCTGGCATATTTAATTTTCCTGCAGTTGCAACCAATCCTTTTACATTAATGGATGATTGAAGAATTGAAAATTGGGTATGATTATGCAAATGAGCAAATGGAACATTTTCCAATCGTTGTCTAGCTTCATTTAAATCACCTGTTAGGTTTTGTGATTCACTTGATTTATTGGTCGCTAATTTTGAACTTTCCTCTTTGAGATTTAAATGTTTTAAACCAATCAATCCAATTGGTCGGGGATTAAACGCTTTGAAATCTTCTATATATCGCTCTTCTCTTTGTAATTTATCTAGCGAGAAATGACCTAATCGAATCAATTCTAAGAAACATCTTGTTGTTACTTCAACATCGACCGTTGCATTATGTGCATCTGCAAATTTTTCTTGAAAAAGAAATTGATGCAATTCGGTAAGTGTTGGTAATTTAAACCTACCTCCACGACCTCCTGCCAATTTGCACAATTCTGCCGTAACTTCTGTACATGTATCCAAAACTGGCATTGATGCCATAATTGATTCAGTGTTCATACGAACAAATTCACAACCTAACACATTTACATCAAAACCAACATTCTGACCAACAACAAATTTAGCTTTTGAAAGTGCCTCATTGAAGAGATATAAAACATCTTCAAGTGTTTCACCATGTTCTGTTGCCAATTCAGTTGAAATACCGTGAATTTTTTCAGCGTCAAATGGAATATCAAAACCTTCAGGACGGATTAAAAAGTCCTTGTGTTCAATGATTGTTCCCATCTCATCATGTAATTGCCATGCGATCTGAATCACACGAGGCCAATTGGAAGTATCCGTTATCGGAGCATTCCAATTACGAGGTAAACCAGTGGTTTCGGTGTCGAATATAATATACATGAATCGTTGAAATTGGGAAGTCTAAAATTACAAAGAAATTGAATGATATTTTTGGAAATTATGAACATTTTGATAACACTTTTCATTAATAATTTCGCCTTATAAAAAGTTAATAGCAACAAAAAACCCTCACTTGAAAAATCAAGTAAGGGTTTCAATAAAATATATCTTTATTTAGTGATTCGTTGGAGCTCCAGCATTGTTTACTGGTGCAGCACCTTCAGGTAAAGGTAAAACGGTTCCTTTAATGTAAATAACTTTTGTACTTACTTTTGTTACGGCATCATATCCATCATTTACTGCGTTTGAAGTAATAGTAACGTTTTTGTTAATTGCACCTGCTCTGCTCGTGTCATATTTAACTTTTATAGAAGCTTTTGCTCCTGGAGCGATAGGCTCTTTTGGCCATTCTGGAACTGTACATCCGCAAGATCCTTTTGCCATAGAAATAATTAAAGGCTCATTTCCTGTGTTTTTAAATTCAAAAGAACATGTTCCATCTGCACCATTTTTAATGGTTCCGTAATCATGTGTTTCTTTTGTGAATTCAATTTTTGCTCCTTTTTCAGTTTGAGCTACTGCTTTATTCATTGACAAAGCTGCAATGAACATAACGATTAATGATAAGAATACTTTTTTCATGGTTGAGTTTTTTTTAAATTACTTATTATTCAAATTTAAAGAAACTATATATTGAATAAATTTGTTTAACACAATGTTAACACGTTTCGTATTATTCAAATAATATGCACTTATAACAGATAAAATTAGCGTTTCGGTTTAACATTGACAACAAAACGCAATTTCTCAGTTTTTTTTCTCGTATTGGTCTTCAAATATATTATTCTGTCTTGTAGATTATACTTTCCTTCAGTATCAAATGTGATTTTTATTGTGGTTGTTTCACCTGGAAGAATTGGTTCCTTTGAAAAAAATGCATTTGTACAAGAGCATTCAACTTCAAAATCTGATATAATTAATGGTGCTTTACCTCTGTTCACAATGGTAAAAACATGCTCTAAAACAACTCCTTCATTTGTTTTTGGAAATTTAAAGACAGGTTTCTTAACAAAAAATTCCGCCGATTGGGTAAAACCAAAGGCGGAATTTAAGAGTATAAAACTGAGAAGTAAAATTCTCATTTTAGTTATTTGTTGGTGCTCCAGAGGTATTAACTGGTGCTTCTCCTTCAGGTGCTGGTAAAATATTTCCTTTAATACGGATAACTTTTGTACTCTCCTTTGTAACAGCATCATACCCGTCATTTATAGCGTTTGAAGTAATAGTAACACTTTTATTGATTGGTCCAGGACGTTTAGTATCATATTTTACTGTGATTGTACCTGAAGCACCCGGAGCAATTGGTTCTTTCGGCCATTCTGGAACTGTGCAACCACAAGAACCTTTAGCATTAGAAATAATTAAAGGAGCATCTCCAGTGTTCTTGAATTCAAAAGTACAAGCACCATCCGCACCATATTTAATCGTTCCGTAATCATGCGTTTCTTTTGCAAATTCCATTTTTGCTCCTGATTCAATAGGTGCAATTTGAGCAACTGCTTTATTTATTGATAAAACTGCAACAAGTGCAATCAATAATGGTAAGAATATCTTTTTCATAGTTTATTTTTTTTTAATTTATCAATTATTTCAAATGTAAAGCAAGAAACCTGCCACAAATTTTATTTAACACATCGTTAACAGCAAAAATTATTTACTAGAAATAGCATTCATTTGGTATTCACAATATTCATCAAATGTCATATCTAAATGTTTCAATCGTTCTTGTAGGCCTTCAAATTTTTCTTTATCCATCTTAGGATTTTCTTTTAACAAAAGCTCATAATAGTAACGTACTTTTTTAGGATTTCTTGGCGTAATAAACGCATCATAACTGAACCCTTGACTTTCCAGAACCATAGCTCGATTGATATATTTTGGATATTTATCCAGCAGTGTATCAGCATATTGAACTGCTTTTTCATGCATGTTTAAGCCAGAATACTTCATGTGGACTTTATCTAAGTATTCCGCAGATTTTTGGTCATCTGGGAAATTGTGATAGTAGGTTAAAAGTCTATTGATTAGTTCCTGATGAGCGATATTTGGTATCGGTGCATTTTGATTTATATTAACTTGCATGTGGCTCAAAGAATCTTCCATTTCTTTGATACTTGATTCAATTTCCTCTTTTGTTTTTTGATTTTTAGAATCATTCCCACAAGAATAAGTCAAACCAA
>JBIIWQ010000142.1:0-5893 GCA_044338805.1 Crocinitomicaceae bacterium | reverse complement strand
TTTTCTTAATTATTGGAAGTAATTCAACCAGTTTATTTTCGCAACAACATAAATTTGGGTTTCAACATCTTTTAGAAACTTCACCCAAATCTATTTCTACTTTTTGTGTCCCAAATAATGACGAAACCGTTAGCCTACTTAACAAAGATAACATTACTATTAAATACAGTTCTTCTAATTGGTTATTCATTTCAACAACTGCAAAATGGATTGATGATAAAACAAAATCAAAAGAATTAAAGAATTATTATTTTGAATACGCCCCTCCAGTTGCTTTGGGTGACACAGCACTTGTGACTCATTATGTGAAACCTGTTCACGATGGAACTGGCGGATTAAATAGTATTTATACTGGGGATAATGTCATTATAGGCTATGTAGATGAAGGGATAGATTGGAATCACCCAGACTTCATTGATGCTAATGGCAATACACGTGTGATGCGTTATTGGGATCATTCAACAAATGTTGGCGGAACAATTCCTCAACCCTATAATTATGGAATTGTATGGGACAGCGCTCAAATAAACAATGGCACCTGCACCAGTACTGAAGAAGGTTCAGCTCATGGAACAACAGTTGCAGGAATGGGATCTGCAAATGGGTTTGCTAATGGTTCAAATAAAGGAATGGCCCCAAATTCAAGCATTATAATTGTTGAAACAAATTTTAATCTGCCTAATTGGTCTTTAACGATCGCAGACGCTTGCGATTATATTTTTAAAGTTGCCGATTCTATGGGAATGCCAGCGATTGTTAATTTAAGTCTTGGTTCTTATCTAGGAAGTCATGATGGAAATGATCCTGCAACCGATTATATCGAAACACTTTTAGACGAACATCCAGGTAGAATTGTTGTTGGAGCGGCTGGAAATGCGGGGGCTAAAGGCAAATACCATGTCACTGGAAATGTTGATGCTGACACTTCATTTGTTTGGCTTCAAAACAATCCTAGCGCTAGCGCTGCATTTGGCCCAAATCATATTTATTTCGATTTATGGTCAGATCTTTCAGACGGTGTTTTTAATTATGCTTTTGGTGCTGACTTACCTTCTCCTTTATATGGTTTAAGAGGCACAACTATTTATCGTCCAGCCCAAGCATCTGTTGGAACACCGATTCTCGATACAATATACAATTCAATTGGAAATAGAATTGCTACAATTGAGATTTATACTGAATTAATTGATGGGAATTACCACATGGAAGCCTATTTTAGCAACATAGATTCAACTGCTTATAATTTCCGTTTTTCTACAACTGGTTCAGGAAAATATGACTTATGGAGCGGTGCTTGGCTTGGATTAAATAATTTAATCACAACATTGCCATCACCGTCAGTATTGCCTCAAATAATTCATTATCACATGCCTGATTCATTGCAAACGACCGTTTCAAATTGGGCTTGCTCCGAAAAAGTAATTACAGTTGGAAATGTCAGAAACAGACTTGGTCACATTGACAACAACGGTAATCAGTACTATCCCTCAACAGACATGACTCCTCCTGGAAAATTAAGTCCAAATTCTAGTGTAGGTCCTAACAGACATGGATTAACTAAACCAGATGTCAGTGCATCTGGAGATGTGTCATTAACCGCTGCGCCTTTTTGGTTATTGACAAACCCAGCATACAATACGTTAATTGATTCGGGTGGTTGGCATGCTAGAAACGGTGGGACTTCTATGGCTTCGCCTTGTGTTGCTGGAATAGCAGCTCTATACCTTGAGAAATGTAATAAAGCAAATTATGCTTCATTTAAATCAGATTTAATAGCAACGGCATTTACAGATTCGTATACAGGAGTTGTTCCAAATAATTCTTACGGATTTGGCAAACCTCATGCTTTGAATTTATTACAAGCGACTGAATTTACTGCAACAGTGATCGGTTCAAATGTAACATGCGGAAATCCTCCATCAATTTTAGCATTAAGCTCTGCTTCACCATTAATGACTGCTATTTGGTCCAATGGTGGAATAGGACTAACAGATACAATTTCTGCTGCAGGTGAATACTCTGCGCTAGTTTATAGTACAAGAGGTTGCCCTGTTCGAAGTGATACAATAATTGTAACACAATTACCTCTTTTGCCAATTTTACCAATTCTACAATCAGGTAATACATTGGCTTCATTATCATTTACAAATTATCAATGGACGCTCAATGGATTAGATATACCTGGAGCAACAAATCAAACGTTAGACATAACAGCACCATTTGGAACATACACGTGTTACTGTGCAAGTGTTGATGGTTGTATTTCCGAAACACCGCCAATGACTATCACTTTAGGACTAAACAGCATTCAATCGCAAGAAATTATGTTATTTCCTAATCCTACTAATGATTATTTTACAATTCTTTCAGAACAAAAGATTGTATCAATTCGAGTTTTCTCTGAGAACGGTAAAGAACTAACAATTAATAATTTAGGAGATAAAAAATATTCAATTGCTGGATTTCCAAGTGGGATTTATCATGTAATAATTGAATTTGAATCAGAAAAGATTTATTCAAAAATAACAAGACTGTAAATTGAAAAAAATATTTTATACTTTTGACGCGTAAATAAATAAGAATGGATTTAACAGGTATAATTGCAATTTCAGGAAGACCAGGTCTTTTTAAAGTAATCGCACAAGGTAAAAACAACATCATTGTGGAGTCATTAATCGATAGCAAACGCTTTCCAGCATATGCTACAGATAAAATTTCTGCATTAGATGATATTTCTATCTACACATATGATGATGACGCTCCTTTGCGTACATTGTTAAAAGCGGTTTACGACAAAGAAGGTGGTAAAGAATGTCCTTCACACAAGGAAGATTTAACCGTTTTGCAAAGCTATTTGTTAGAGATTCTTCCTAATTACGATCAAGAGCGAGTTTATCCTTCGGATGTAAAAAAGATGTTCCAATGGTACAACCTTTTACAAAAATCTGGAAATCTTAAATTAATTGAAAAAGAAGAAGTTGCTGATAAAAAAGCTCCAAAGGCGAAAAAAGATGCTGAATCAACTGAAGAAGCTGCCCCAGTAAAAAAAGCACCTGCTATAAAAGCTGTAGTTGCAAAACCAAAAGCATCAGGTGCTGCGAAAGTAGTAAAACCAGGAGCTGCTAAAAAAGTCACTGCTACAAAGACAAGCACTAGCAGAGGTAAGTAACACAAACCTATTTAGTTAAATTATAACTTTATAAGCCGCCCCTCGCCCTTCGATAAACTCAGGGGCCAGGGGCGGCATTTTTTTTGAACTCAATTATGAAAATAACAAAAAATAAAAGATCATTTGTTGCTGAAAATCTTGTGATAGATTCTTGGGAAAAAATCAAACCGTCCTTTGAAGATTTAGTCAATCGGTCTATTGAGTCAAAAGATGATTACAAAAAATGGTTACTTGACAAAAGTGAGCTTGAAGCTGTTTTAGAAGAAGATGCTGCTTGGAGATATATTAAAATGACGATTGACACACGAAAAACTGAATTGAGCGAGGCATATACTTTTTTTGTGACTAAAATTCAGCCAGAATTAGCGCCATTTGAAGACAAACTCAACAAGAAAATGATTGATTCGGCTTTCTTTGATGAATTCAATAAAGATCAAGATTATCAACTCTATTTCCGTTCAGTTAAAACTGCTTTGGAACTTTATCGTGAAGAAAACATTGCAATCGAAGCTGAAATCAATGAGAAAAGTCAACTTTTTGGTTCAATATCAGCTGCTCAGACAATTGAACATAAAGGAGAAACACTTACAATGCAAAAAGCCTCTTCTCTATTAAAAGAAACGGATGAGAACTTGCGAAAAGAAATATTTGAAAAAATGTCGACCCGAAGAAGTGAAGACATCGATCAATTAGACAAGCTATATACTGATTTAATTGAGCGTCGACACCAAGTTGCTGTAAATGCTGGTTTTCCAAATTATAGAGATTACAAATTTCAAGAATTAGGGAGATTTGATTACACGAAAGAAGATTGTTTGAATTTCCATAGCGCAATTAAAAAACAAATTGTTCCGATTGTCAAAATTTTACAGCAAGAAAAACTCACAAAACTAGGTAAAGACAAATTTAAACCTTGGGATTCAGAAGTTGATCCAGATGGAAAAAAACCTTTGAAGCCTTTTAATACAGGAAAAGAGCTCTTATCAGGAACTATTAATATGTTTCGTAAAATTGACACCTATTTCAGTGATTGTTTGACTACAATGGATGAAATGGCTTATTTGGATTTAGATTCAAAAGAAGGAAAAGCACCTGGTGGATACAACTACCCTCTTTATGAAATTGGAGTTCCTTTTATCTTTATGAACGCAGTTGGAGCGCAAAGAGACCTTGTAACGATGGTTCACGAAGGTGGTCATGCAGTTCATTCATTCTTGAGTCGTGATTTAGAACTAACAGGATTTAAAAGTTTGCCTTCAGAAGTTGCTGAATTGGCATCTATGTCGATGGAATTATTGACAATGAACCTTTGGAATGAATTTTACGCTAATGAAGATGATTTTAAACGCGCTAAAAAAGAGCAGTTAGAATCTATTTTAAAAATCATGCCTTGGATTGCTCAAATAGATGAATTTCAGCATTGGGTATATGAAAACCCCAAACATACTATTACTGAACGTCATGCTCAATGGATGTTGATTTCCAAAGAATACGGCACAGGTTTAACAGATTGGACAGGTTACGAAGAAGTTCAAGCAACAGCTTGGCAACGACAAATGCATTTGTTTGAAGTTCCGTTTTATTACATCGAATACGCAATAGCGCAATTGGGTGCTTTAGGAGTTTGGAAAAATAGCATGACAAATTTCCCGAAAGCGATTGAAGATTATAAAATTGCATTACGTTTGGGTTATACGAAATCGATTCCTGAGATCTACGCTACAGCTGGAATTAAATTTGACTTCACAGAGGAATATTTAAAAGAACTAGCTGATTTTGTCAAAAATGAATTGCAGAAGTTATAATTGAAATATACTTATTTATTGCCACAGACGCACAGATTTCTCATAAATCTAATCTGTGAATCTGTGGCTCTTCATTTTTATATGAATACCAAATGGACTAAAGGCAAATATACTTCTAAACTATTTTTAAGACAACTAAACTTTCTCCTTATATTTGCGCCATTATTTTAAAAAGAACATTATGAAAATTGAAAATAACAAGGTAGTTTCGTTGACATACAAACTATCTAATCACAAAACAGGAGAGACAATCGAAGAAACTACTACTGAAAATCCAATGGTATTTTTGTATGGTGTAGGTTCGATGATTCCTGAATTCGAAGCAAGCATTGATGGTAAAAAAGTTGGTGATACTTTTGAAGTTGTAATTGTTTCTGAAAACGCTTATGGTGATTTTGATGAAAACCAAATTGCTATGATTCCGTTGGATGTTTTCAATGACGAATCTGGTGTTTTTGATGAAAAATATTTCCCAATTGGTTCTTTAATTCCAATGTCGGACAATGAAGGCAACCAATTAAGAGGTCGTGTACTAGAAATCACCTCAGAATTGATGAAAATGGATTTTAATCACCTACTAGCTGGTACAGATTTACATTTCATTGGTGAAATTCTTGAATTAAGAGAAGCATTGGAAGAAGAAATTAGTCATGGACATGTGCATGGAGAGCATGGACATCAACATTAAGAATATTCGAATGTAATTTGAAGAAAGGAATACGAGAGTGTTCCTTTTTTTTGTGAAATTCAAAATAAAACTTATTTTTTCTAATAAAGTCATCTTTCCTCTTCCTTTAACTGCAAATTTTGTATCACTGGGATTGCAAAAAACTCATCAATTAACTCAGATTAGTAAAACTACAACCGGTTTTAATTTCTTTTCCATTGGAATCATGAAAGATCAAATTTCCATTAGTTA
>JBIIWQ010000140.1:0-5952 GCA_044338805.1 Crocinitomicaceae bacterium | reverse complement strand
TGTGCGCTTCAATGGTATCGTTTATCAATTCTGGGAAAGAATCTTTTGCATTCAAGCATTTTTGGAAATAATCACCAGCATAAAACGGACTTGATTTGTCATATAGATTTTGTTCAATTCTAACTGCTGTATTTTGAAGAATTCCTGTTACGCCATATCCACGATTTTTTGGCAGAATTAAACGATTAAAAGGTGTAACATATTTCTTAAACTTTTCTCTTCCTGAATTAAACATACGAACCTGCTCACCTACCAAGCACATTACAATCATACGTGATTCAACACCAGTTAATGCTGAAACAGAATCAATTGCATGTTTATCTGCTTTAATCACTTTACAAAATTGCTTCCACTCATTGTAATTAGACCATGCAAATACAGATAAAGCTTTGTCATCTTTATCCCATTTTATTTGTGCTATTTCTTTTTGATATGATTGGTTTTTTATCATGCATAGATTCACGGCATCCAGCATCCGCAAAGCAACTTCAATATTTCCAGTTTTGTGATACGCCGCTAATATTGTTTTCGCATTAGTAGGAGAATATTTTGTCAAAACACCAATTTGTCTAAACATGATATATTCATTTTTCACAACAGACATACTATCTGTTTTAAATCCTTGGTTATATTTATCAGCCATTTTAGAAAAATACCGACTGTTTAAATCGACTGAACCATTATCATTTGTCCATTTAAAATGAACTGCTAATGCAGTGAAAACAGCAAACAAAGCGCCTGCTGCTAATAAATGTAGTATGGTGAAATACGAATAACGAAAGAAACTCATAAAACGCGAACGTTTCTTTTTTGGTTTATTAAGTATTATTTGATTTGTTTCAGTGTTATCTAGCTCTTCTTTCAAGATTCATTATTTTGGCGTACAAATGTAGGTAATTAAGTTAAATTTAAAAATGCCTAATTGACACAAAAAATTGTATACTGAACAATTTAAAAAAGGATACATTAATCGGTTCATTTTTAAATTTTTATTCCTAAATATATTCTATAAAAAATTGATGATGGTGCTGCTAAACAACGCTATTGGCAGTTAGAAGTTTTCGATATCTCGCTATCTTTTAAATTAAATTTTTTACTTTATTATCTTTGCCAAAACAAGCGCATGAAACAATTTCTTTTAGCAATCATACTTTCTACTAGTTCAACTATTTTTTCTCAAATAATACCGACTAAACACATTGAATTCTATCAAGATATTGAGATGGCTTCTTTTAAGAAGAAAATAAAAATGATTGATAAAGCAATCAAGAAAAGCCCAAATGAGCCATGGTTTTACTTGATGAAAGCTAGCACCTATGAACTTTTTGATTCTAAAATAGCAGTCGTAAATTACGAAAAAGCCCTTTCCATTGATTCCAATTTTTCAGCTGGACATGCAAGTTTAGCTAGATTTCTAAATACACTGATTCAACAAAACGAGAACAAGCACTATACCATATAAATAAAGCGATTAAATTAGACTCAACTGATTTTTATTTTCACATTGACAGAGGGTATATTTATTTAGCACGGATCATGACCAAATGTTGGGGACTAGGCATAAATTTGGGTTAATCTGAAAAGAAAGAAATCTACGTTTCGAACACCTCTAAATTGAGATCTGAAGGCTTTAATTTTAGCGTTAAATGATTCAGCAGAAGCATTTGTACTTCGATTATTGAAGTAGTTAAGGATTGTTTGGTAATGATTCATTATCGTTCTGGAAATCGTATTAAATGATTTGAATCCGGATTGGTTGACCTTTTCATGCCATTGCGCAAGTCTTGAGATACCATAGAGTTTATCTTCAGTGTTTTCAAATATCCAGGACAACTTTTGGGCTAATACGTAAGCCTTTTCTATGTCTGGGTATAGTTCAAATAAAATAATAGCTCGTTGTTTTTGATTTTCAGTCCATTCTGTTCTCTTTTTATATAAGATGTATCGACTTCGGGCAAGCAGTTGCTTGATAGTATCTCCATTACCTAGAATTTTCGGTTCAAATTTCTTTTTAGATGATTTAGCCTTCTCAATTGCATCGTTTTCTGCATCAATGGCCTCCCAACGGTGTTTAATTCTAATTTCCTGTAGTGCTTCTGAGGCTAGCTGCTGAACATGGAAGCGATCGGTAACTCGAGATGCCTTATGGAAACATCTTTTGGCAATTAACTCCATGTTTGCGGCCATATCGAGGGTTATTTCAGTTACTCTTTTCCGACTCTTGAGTGGTATTTTTTCGATTACTTTGATTACATCCTCTGCCTTTGTTCCAGCAACTATAGCAACTATGCATCCCTTTTTTCCTTTGGCTAATTTATTGGTCAATATTGTGTAAAGCTCCCCGTGAGAAAGTGATGTTTCATCTATAGATAAATGTTTACCGATATTTTCAGGAAACAATAAATACTCTTTGGCATGTGTTTTTTGATCCCATTTTTTAAAATCGCTCAGCCAATCTTTATATTGCCGCTGAAGTTTTCTGCCGTTTACTCCATAAAAAGAACCAATTGTTTGACAACTATATGGTTTAGAAGCGACTGATTTCTTTTAAAAAATCCGCAAACTCTTCAGTAATACGGCTGCCTTTCGATACAAGATTCCAATTACGTTGAATAATCTCTTTGGAAGCTTTATCCGTCCATCGTCTGCGTTTAATATGCAAAAAAACGTTCCTCCCGCGTAAAGGAAAATCTTGAATTGTGATTTCATCCTTAAATCCTTTTGAGATAAGAGTCCGAGAACTATGTTCTATAGGAGGTTTATTAAATTCTTCAAAATGTAGATGAAGCGTCTCTCCATCTTTTTTTGAAGCAGTTAATTCGAAGTGGTCAACCAGCAACTCCGGTAAGAATAATTTTAATAATTCTAAAGATGATTCCAAGATCTTTTTTCTGCAAAAATCTAAATTATTTTTCAATTCGTCCCCAGGTTTTGGTCATGATCCTTCAAAACTATATCCTATCAGTTCAAAAGGAGTAAAGTTTTCTTGAAAATAGTTTGAAACAACTCAACTATTTCACTATCTTAATATAAATGTTTAATCAGAATACAACCATTTATGTTAGTAAAAACCTACAGTAGCACTGTTTTTGGAATAGATGCAACAACTATCACAATTGAAGTTAATCTTGGAATTGGTGTGAATTTTTTTCTCGTTGGATTACCAGATAGTGCGGTAAAAGAAAGTCAACAAAGAATCAAAGCAGCCTTTAAAAATAATGACCTAAAATTCCCTGGGAAAGAAATAACCGTAAACATGGCACCAGCTGATATTCGAAAAGAAGGTTCTGTATTTGATTTACCTATTGCAATTGGAATATTAGCAGTTAGCGAACAAGTCGTAATCGATAAATTGGCCGAATATATATTAATTGGTGAACTATCTTTAGACGGAAACCTTAATCCGTTGAAAGGAATTTTGCCAATCGCTTTACAGGCTAAAAAAGAAGGATACAAAGGAATTATTGTTCCAATGGAAAACGCCAACGAAGCTGCTGTCGTGGCTGGATTAGATGTTTTGGGCGTAAATAACTTAATGGAAGTTGTCAAGTTTCTAAACGGAGAAGAAACAATTAAACCTTCAGTTGTAAATATTGTAGCCGAATTTGAACGAATGGTCGAAGAGCTAGAAGTTGATTTTAAGGACGTTAAAGGACAAATGAACATCAAACGTGCTTTTGAAATTGCAGCAGCGGGCGGACATAATGTTATTTTGATTGGTCCTCCAGGAGCAGGAAAATCCATGTTAGCAAAACGACTTTCTACTATTTTACCACCGATGAGTCTCGAAGAAGCATTGGAAACGACAAAAATTCACAGCGTTGCAGGTAAAATCAAAGGAGAAAAAGGATTAATTACTCAACGACCTTTTCGAAAGCCCCACCATACAATTTCGGACGTTGCTTTAGTCGGCGGGGGCGGTTATCCGCAACCAGGTGAAATTTCACTTGCCCATAATGGCGTTTTGTTTTTAGATGAATTGCCAGAATATAAACGAACCGTTCTTGAAGTAATGCGACAACCTCTTGAAGATCGATGTGTAACAATTTCTAGAGCGAAATTCTCAGTCGATTATCCTGCCGGTTTTATGCTTGTAGCTGCAATGAATCCGTGTCCCTGTGGATATTATAATCATCCAGACAAACAATGCGTCTGCGGACCCGGAATTGTTCAACGTTATTTGAATAAAATTTCAGGACCTCTTTTAGATAGAATTGATTTGCATGTAGAAGTAACACCCGTTTCATTTGATGAACTTACAACCGATGTTCCGATAGAAGGAAGTAAAGAAATACGCAAAAGGGTAGAAGCGACACGTAAAATTCAACAAAGAAGATTCAATGAAAGAACAGGAATGCATTGTAATGCTCAAATGACACAAAATGATTTAGATAGTTTTTGTAAAATTGATGAAACGGGAAGAACCATTTTGAAAACGGCAATGGACAGAATGGGATTGTCTGCTCGAGCATACGATCGCATCTTGAAAGTTGCACGTACAATTGCAGATATTGAAAATTCAGTGAGTATTCAATCAAATCACCTTGCTGAAGCCATACAGTTTAGAAGTTTGGATCGAGAAGGATGGGCGGGGTAAAATTATTCAAAATGAATAGGTTTCAATTTCTTTTTTTATTTTTAGTTCCTATATTTATTTGGAATGAACAATTTCTGAATAAAAAAGACTAAAAAATAGCATTTAAAATGATGAAATACCTTTTCTTATTCCTGATATCTAATTGTTTTTTGCAATTAAATGCTCAGTATCTAATTGGACATACCACAATTAGTTTTGTTGATGCTAGTCGTTCTAACCGCTCAATTGCAACGGAAATCTATTATCCTGCTCTAACTGCTGGAAATAATACAACCGCTGCATCTGGACAATTTCCAGTAATCGTTTTTGGGCATGGTTTTGTAATGGCGTGGAGCTCCTATCAAAATATTTGGGAGCATTATACCTCTCTAGGTTATATTTTGGTATTTCCGAAAACTGAATCAGCTTTATCTGTGGACCATCAAAATTTTGGATGGGATTTACAATATTTAGTAACCAAAATGCAACAAGAAGGTCAAAATGCTAGTTCAATTTTATTCAATTCAATTGCAACTGAAACAGCCTTAATGGGGCATTCCATGGGCGGAGGATCAGCTTTTTTAGCGGCTGATTCGTTGTCGGCTAATGGTAATGTGAATTTCAAAACATTAATTGGTTTAGCACCTGCTGAATCAAGCACGAATGGTGTTTCCTCAATTGCTTCTGCCGCATCAGTAACCAAACCATCATTGGTTTTTTCTGGCAGTGGAGACGGTGTTACACCTCCAATTGACCACCATATTCCGATGTATAATGGATTAGCTTCTTCGTGCAAAGCTTTCGTCAATATTTTAGGTGGAGGTCATTGTTATTTTGCTCAAACAGATTTTTTCTGTGATTTTGGCGAAACAGCCACTATTGGTGGAGTAACAATAACGCGCTCACAGCAACAACAAACTACCTATACCTTATTAGATAATTGGTTGGATTATTACTTGAGAAATAATTGTGCAGCGAAAGATGAGTTCATGACAGGTATTCAAAGTTTGCCAGGAATTATCGGTCAAACAACATGTTCTGAAAATGTATTGCCGGTCATTTTAGAAAACTCAGCAACGCTAACTTCTTCAGTTAACGGAACTAGCTACCAATGGTATTATGAAGGTAATGTAATAAGTAATTCTAACAGCATATCAATTTTGCCAACTTTAACTGGTAATTATACTGTTGAAGTTACGTATGCAGATGGATGCACACGTTTGAGTGCTATTCATTTTTATACAATTGTTGGACTGGAAGAATTTACTAATAGCTATTCTATTTCGCCTAATCCGACAAATGGAATTGTTACCATAAAAACAAATAGTCCTGAAGTCTTGACCGTTGAATTAGTTGATGTTTTTGGAAAATTCATT
>JBIIWQ010000299.1:0-3002 GCA_044338805.1 Crocinitomicaceae bacterium | reverse complement strand
AGCTCGATTTTAATTATTAGTTATAAATTACAAATTACAAATTACAAGTTTTTGAACCAGAGTAATTTATCGTTTTCTTATCTTGTAACTATTAACTGGTAATTAGCAACTAATAACTTGTAACTATAATTGTACCACAGATTTAAACGAGTAGGTGAGCATTGGTTACAAATTGATCGATATCTCCTTTATTTTTGAAAATTTCTCGGACAATTGTTGCATTAATTGCAGCGAATTCTTGATCTGTCAAAAGAAATACTGTTTCAATCCCAGATAAGCTTTCATTCATATGGGCAATCGATTTTTCAAATTCAAAATCAAGTGTATTGCGCAAACCACGAACAATTGCAGTTGCATGTACATCTTTGCACAATTCAACAGTTAGTTTATTATACGTTACGACTTGTACTGCTTCTCCATTTTGAAAAAGGGATTCAATCTGCAGAATACGCTTTTGAAGGTCGAATTGGTAGTTTTTTGAACTGTTTACACCAATCGCAATAATAATTTCGTCAAAAATTTTCAACGCTTTCTTTACAACAGCTTCATGACCTTTTGTAAATGGATCAAATGATCCTGGAAATAGACCTATTTTTTTCATGACGTTTAATATTAAGATTCTTTTCTAAAGAAACTGAAGTGAACATTACCAAATGTACGTTTTAAATCGAAATGTGGAACTTCTTCCAACTTGGTATGTTTCCCATGTTCAATAATCAATAATCCGTCTTCTGTTAAAAGCTCATGCTCAAAAACCAACTTTGCAATTTCATCTTGAAACTTATACTCATAGGGTGGATCAGCAAAAATCAAATCAAATTTTTGATCCGTTTTTTTTAAATACTGCAAAATATCCGACTTGATCGTTTCTAATTGAGGCGTAATTTTAAATTCAATGGCATTTTTCCGTATAAATGACAAACAGTTAGAATTGATGTCCACCGCGGTTACATGCGCTGCATCACGGGAGATAAATTCAAATGAAATATTCCCCGTTCCAGCACATAAATCCAATATTTTCAAATCAGAAATATCCATTTGATGCTCCAAAACATTGAAGATTCCTTCTTTAGCAAAGTCAGTGGTTGGACGAGAAGGGAAGTTTTTAGGAACCGAAAAGCGTCGAGCTTTTAATGTGCCAGCTATTATACGCAAAGTTTTTGTGAATTAGTTATAAAGTCAGTATTGACAGTAATTGTAGCATTTTTTAAATCTTGCAACGATTGAAGTTTTTGTTGTAATTCACTAATTTGTTCAGCAGAAGAACCAACTCCAGGACAAATTTGAATTGCACCATTTTCTTTTAAATATTCTTTTTGTTGCAACGTAAACATCAAATGGTAAACAATGTCATCAATAAAATGATAGTCAAAAACTGTATAGAATTGCAATTTATTTTCTTTTGCGATGCACATCAAAAAGAAATCATTGTAAATAACGAGTGTCGTTTTTAATTTGAAACTTGGTTCTGAAAAAAGTCCTCTTATCACATGAGATCCTTCATGTTGAATAATAGAACGCGGATATTTGATGACAAAAAATGATTTCACCCACAACGGAATTTCGAATAAATTCACGATTCCTTGTTCGGGAATTCGGTTATAATCAATGTGATTTTTTGGTGTTTCATCTCCAAAACACAAGCGGTAAATTTTCTCTGGATTTGATTCTCCAAAAATATTTGCTGGAACCAAGGTTGAACGAATGGTACTCCAAGAAATAGTTTGCTCATCAAAATCTTGATTTCTCAAACCACATTCAGCAATAAAATCCTCCAATTGTTCTTTGTAACTGTGGTCTTTTTTATCCTTAAAAATAAATGTATAGTGATTCACAACATCATTGATTGAAGTTGTAAACCGAACGGCTACTTCTGATAATTCTACAGATAAATGCTTCACAGATTCAAATTATTCGTACGCTTTTTTGAAGTGTAAATTTACATTTTTTAAATTTGAATGTTCGCTTTGTTTCTTCAAAATCTTTTTGTCATGATTTTTCACAAAAATACATGCCAAAAAGGGATTTATTTCATGTTTTATCGCTGGACTACATCCAGCGCTAGAAACATTTAACCCCTAAAGGGGTTTCATTTAGGGGTATAATACCGATTACTCAATTTTAAATTAAATATTTTTTGTCATTTGTGATAAATTGAAATCCTACTCCGCATGAGTTTCATAGCTCTAACGGCGGATGTAATCCGCCGTCAAGAGTAACTCCAAACCCATCTTGATTCCGAACATATCAAAAATCTTGTTTACTTTTTTTAATTTAATAATCTGCTGGTTTTCTAGAATTATACATATCTAAAATTCTTTTTAAAAAAATAACAAATTTATTTTTTTATCTTATGAACTATACTCCGTAGGAGTTTCATAGTTCTAACGGCGGATGAAATCCGCCGTCAAAAGTGACTCCAAATAGGTTTTGGCGGGATCCGCCCGCTGGCGGGTCCCCCCCAAACCACCCGTGATTTCAATCACATCACATATCTTCTTACACCGAATCGTTATCTTGAGGCAAATAATATTGCCCACAGATAATCGTTCGACATAATACGAGCGTTTATATAAATTTGTCTTCTTATCAGTTTAGTATTACCTTTAACTCTCAATGGAAAGCACACCAGAATCTTCAGTTTTTAAAAAGCAAATCATGCAGTTTTTTGATCATTCTCCGACGGAGGATCAGCATCAACTCATTGATTTGTTGGAGAAGTTCCTGAAAATTAAAGAACCAAATCAAATTTTCATTCTCAAAGGATACGCTGGAACAGGGAAAACTTCTGTACTTGGAGCTTTTGTTAAAACACTTTCTTTTTTTAAAGTGAAAACACGCTTGCTAGCACCGACAGGACGAGCAGCGAAAATCCTCAGTTTAAAATCTTCTAAAGAGGCGTTTACAATTCACAAACAGATTTACAGACGCAATTCAAAGGTAGACGAGTTCTCTGGAATGACTTTATCCCCAAATCTACATACTAATACCATTTTTATTGT
>JBIIWQ010000139.1:0-6003 GCA_044338805.1 Crocinitomicaceae bacterium | reverse complement strand
TTATACCGCATAAAGTGGCAATATCTTTCAAATACTCATTCGTTTTTTGATTACTCGAAACGGGCAATAATTTATCACTGTTCAAACATTGAGGGTGAAACGCATATTTTTGAATTATCTTCTCAGCTGGAGGTAATAACGGAACATTACAAATAGTGTCCGTTTTTTGTCTTTTGATGAAGATCCATTTTTCGCCATTCATCACCAGGTTAATATCGGACCTCTTCAAGTTAGCAACATCCACATAAGCCAAACCAGTAAAACAGCTGAAAATAAATACATCTCGAATTTGTGATAATCGATCCGTTGCAAATTCCTTGTTCATGATTGTTTCAATTTCAGCTTCCGTCAAATAAACACGATTCACTTCCTTCAACTTTGTCGAATAATTGATGAATGGGCTTCTCAATAACCAACCATTCTTCAAACAGATGTTAATGATTTTACTGAAATTCTTAATGTACTTTACGGAAGTATTGTTGTTGCACTTGCGAACTGTCCGCAAATAAAATTCATAATCCGTGAGAAAAGCATGATCGATCTTTTTGATATCGATGTCGGAAATGTTGTACTTCCATTGCATGAATTCAATGGTGTGTTTCATGGTTGTTTTGTATCGCTCCAATGTTCCTGCAGCATATTCATCACCTAGCAACATTTCCATTCGATCATTGTGATCCTGAAATATTTCCATCACCATTCTTGGCCGGTCAGTTTTTCCCTGGTACTTGTTCTTTAAACTTTCGGCTGTGATAGTTTCACCGTTTTGCATCAATTGCCGATGTGCTTCATAGATTTTGAGTTGGACGGTGTCCAAATACATGTTGAAGGCACGTGTCTCTTCTTTGGTTCCAATCAGCTTCGCAGTTGATGCGCACCATTGAGATTCAATACATTTTCTACCTGTAGAAAATTCTGTTCGACCACCATTTAAAGTAATCCTAACATAGATCTGACCATAGTCAGATTGTTTGTTTTGCTTTTTCAAATAGAAAAGCAACGTGAAATTTGTTTGCATAATGAAACAATTAAGTGAGTAAAAATAGAATTACCACTCTTAGCAAACAAGATGTTCAAATTCTGAACTCCTTATTAGATGGGCGTTACAGCGATTTCTGGTGAGTGTTTTTTTCAAAACCAAGTACTCACCGAATCACTCACCAGCAATACGGTATTTTTTGCTTTCTTTTGAAAAACCCAAAAACAAAAAACCCCGTAAAACGTGCGTTTTACGGGGTTTTGGTTTTGTTTGAAAACCTTTCAGCGGAGAATGTAGGATTCGAACCTACGGTACCTTGCGGTACAACAGTTTTCAAGACTGCCGCAATCGACCACTCTGCCAATTCTCCGCGACAAAAGTACTAATACTTTGAATAATGACAAGTGAATCTTGAAAAAAAGCATGTTTTTTTTCAAAATAATATAGGTACACAATTTGATAACTTGTTTTAAGTAGATCTTTACACAAGAAAATCAACCGATTAAACAATAATTCAGTAATTGTTAAAATAGCGCCTTTGAATTTCTTAATTTTACTTCATCAATCAAATAATTTATGCGAATATTCAGTTTTATTGTATTTTCTCTAAGTTTGTTTTCAAGTAATCTTTGTATATCGCAAGATTCTAATCTGCGGGCGTATATAGATAACAAACAATTTTATGCGCCAGAGACTGGTAATTATATTGAAATATACTTTCAATTTGTTGGTCACTCCTTAAAATACAAGCCTGTTGATGGTGGATTACAAGCTGAATTGGCGATTTCCATCCAAATATCTAATGGCGATTCTACAATTGTAAATGATGTTTATCGCTTGCAATCGTCACTAATGAGAGATAGTATCATTGATGATTTTTACGATTTAAAACGTTACGTTTTAGCTCCAGGAAGCTACATGATGAATTTTGAAATGCAAGATTTGAGTGCAACAAATGCTTCTTCAAAAGCTTCTCAACCAATTATTATTGAAGATTTATCTAAAACGATTTCGATTTCAGATATTGAAATTATTGAATATGCAACTCCAGGAGATGAAACTTCCGTTTTTTATAAATCTGGGTATAAAATAATCCCAAGACTTCCTACTTTCTATCCCTCACAATTATCCTCAATTCCTGTTTATTTTGAATTTTACAACATGAATATTTTAGAAGATTCTGTTTGCGGTTTAAAACAAGCTATAATAAATACAGATACAGGAAAGGAATTACCAGAATTTACGCTGTATACAAAACACGAAACAACTGCTGTAGTGCCCATTATTAGAAATATTGACATTGCAAAATTGGCGACTGGAAATTATGCAATTAACTTCACGCTTTTGTCAAGAAGTATGGTTGAACTAACAACTCAAACATACTTGTTTCAGCGAAGCAATGACATTGAAGTGGAATGGGATTTAGCAACATTGGTATTAGATCCAATTTTTCAAGAATCAATAACTGATGACAGCGTAGCATTTTATTTAGAAAGTTTTATCCCTATTTCTAAAGCGGTAGAAGTGAAAAATATTATTTCTACTTTAAAATCTAAAGATTTGGCGGCACAACGCAAACACATTCAAGCTTTTTGGTTGATGACAGCGCCAACAAACACTACTGAAGCCTGGTTAAAATACAAGGCACAAGTGCAATTGGTTGAGGAATTATACGCTAATAATTTTCAAGAAGGATTCGAAACAGATCGTGGACGTGTTTATTTACAATACGGTTCACCAACAACGATTGTTCAAAAGGAAACCTCATCAAATGAATATCCATATGAAATTTGGCAGTACAATAAAATAGGTTCTTTTAGTAATAAACGATTCATTTTTTACAACCCTGATTTAGTAAATAATGGTTATCGGTTATTGCATTCTGACATGATTGGTGAATTGAAAAATCCAGGTTGGCCGCAAATTCTTGTTAAACGAAATACCACAAATGGCAATATTGATGACCCAAATGCTGATGTACAAAAACACTATGGTACAAATGGAAATGATTTGTTTCGTCAATATTAATAACTAATATTGAGCATTATATTATTTGATATTTGTGGATTCATTAGCAATTGTAATTTTAAACTGGAACGGTAGAATTTTTTTAGAACAATTTTTACCATCTGTTTGTGCGTTTTCAAAAGATGTAAAAATAATTGTTGCAGATAATGCTTCAACTGATGATTCTGTCGAATTTTTAAGAAATAATTATCCAACAATTGAAATAATAATCAACGAATCCAATGGTGGTTTTGCAAAAGGATATAACGATGCATTAAAACAAGTCGATGCTAAATTGTATTTGCTTTTAAACAGTGATATTGAGGTGACGGAAAATTGGTTGGAGCCATTATTAAAAACGATGGAAGACCCCACTATTGCAGGTTGTCAACCAAAAGTATTATCGTTCCATGACAAATCCCTTTTCGAACATGCTGGTGCTTCTGGAGGATTTTTAGACAGAAATTATTTTCCATTTTGTAGAGGTCGAATTTTTGATAAATTTGAAAATGACAAGGGTCAATACGATAACGAAATTGAAGTTTTTTGGGCCACAGGAGCATCCTTGTTAATTCGGTCCGAACTTTTTCACTTGGCAGGAGGATTTGATGAAGCTTTTTTTGCGCATATGGAAGAAATTGACTTGTGTTGGAGATTGAAAAAACAAGGATATAAAATTGTTGTGAATCCACAGTCTACTATTTATCATGTTGGTGGTGGAACACTGCCCTATCTTTCTCCGCGCAAATCGTATTTGAATTTTAGAAACAGTTTATTCATGATTGTAAAAAACCATGAAGGAATACTTTTCTTTAAACTTATTCACCGTTTAAATTTAGATGGCATAGCTGGAATTCGATTCTTTCTACGAGGCGATTGGAAACATCTAGCGAGCGTTTTAAATGCGCATATTGCTATGTATAAACACCTCCCAATTCTATTAAGTCAGCGCAAAGAAATCAAACTACAATCCACAAAATTCAATTCAAATGGTATTTACCGTGGAAGTATTTTATGGGCACGATATTTTAAAGGGGTAACGAAATTCAAAGAATTGAATCAACGCTTATTTATTTCAAAAAAGTGAATTGCTAATTCATAGCTTTTCAATCCAAATCCAAAAATACACCCAACTGCAACAGGAGATATTAAAGAAGTATGGCGAAATTCTTCACGCTTTGTAATATTTGAAATATGCACCTCCACAACAGGAACATTTATTGAAGCAACACAGTCTCTCAAAGCTACGCTTGTATGCGTATATCCGCCGGCATTTAAAATAATTCCATCGTGATCTGATTCTTGCAAACAATTAATCAATTCTCCTTCAATATTCGATTGAAAATAGGTTAAATCAACATTACTTTCCATTTTCAACGCATTAAAATAGTCTTCGAAAGATTGATTGCCATATATTTGTGGCTCACGCGTCCCAAGTAAATTTAAATTGGGACCATTTACGATTAAAATTTTCATATTCATGTCAACTTGGGAACGCTATATTAAGGATTTTGTTTCGTTTTTAAAAATAGAGAAAGGATTAGCTGCCAATTCTATTTTTGCGTATCAAAATGATGTGGCCAAATTACATGACTTTGCATTGAGTCAAAAACTTAGTCCAACGGAACTTACATACGAACATTTGAAAGTATTTATTACTGAATTGTATGACTTAGGATTAAGCGCGCGATCGCAAGCTAGAATTATAAGTGGAATCAAACAGTTTTTTGGTTTCTTGTTAGTTGAAGATATTCTAAATGACGATCCGAGTGAGTTACTTGAAATGCCGCGAATCGGTCGCAAACTACCTGAAGTATTGACCATTGAAGAAATAGACCAATTAATTGCTGCAGTTGACATGTCTAAAAATGAAGGCCATAGAAACAAAGCAATCATCGAAACGCTATACAGTTGTGGATTAAGGGTTAGCGAATTAGTGAACTTGAGGTTCTCTGAAATCTACTTTGAAGAAGGATTTATCCGAGTAATCGGAAAAGGAAATAAGGAAAGGTTAGTTCCGGTAAGCAAAACGGTTGAAAAAGAAATTGGAATTTACAATGATCATATTCGCAGACACCAAAACATCAAACCTGGAAATGAAAACATTGTTTTTCTTAACCGTCGAGGAGCGCAATTAACACGTGTAATGATTTTTACAATAATCAAAGATTTAGCAGAAACAATTGGATTGAAAAAATCAATATCTCCGCATACTTTTAGACATTCATTTGCAACACATCTTATTGAAGGTGGAGCCAATTTAAGAGCAATTCAAGAAATGCTAGGACACGAATCAATCACAACAACAGAAATTTATACACATTTAGATCAACGATTCTTAAGAGACGCTATTATTACTTTTCATCCGAGAAACATAGAAGGTCACAAATGATATTTTAATACGAAACCCAAACCATAATCAGCTAATTGCTAATTGCAAGTTATTAGTGGCTAGTTACAAATTATTGATTTTAAAATACAACAGATTAAGTTGGTTCAAAAACTAGTAATTTGTAATTTGTAACTAAATAACTAGTAACTCATTCAAACCAATTTCCCATACAAATCATAATGATCAGCTGAAGTGATAACGACATTTGCAAAATCACCTAAACGAATAAACCCATCTGATTTCAAAACCAAAACTTCATTATCAACTTCTGGTGAATCAAATTCAGTTCTACCAATAAAATAGTCTCCTTCTACTCTATCAAATAATACTTTATACGTTTTGCCTATTTTCAATTGATTTAATTCATGGCTAATACCAGATTGCAATTCCATAATCATATCAGCACGTTCTTTCTTAACTTTTGCTGGAACATCATCTTCTAAAGTAAAAGCATGCGTATCATCTTCATGCGAATAGGTGAAAATTCCTAGACGATCAAAACGACTTCTTTCAACGAAATCATACATCTCTTGGAAATCTTCTTCTGTTTCTCCAGGATAACCAGCAATCAAAGTTGTTCTAATAGCAATTCCTGGAACTTTTTCTCGGATTTGAGAAATCAATT
>JBIIWQ010000138.1:0-6016 GCA_044338805.1 Crocinitomicaceae bacterium | reverse complement strand
TTTTTGAACACTGCTTTTTGAAATGTAGTGGTAATTTCCTTTCGCTTTTTCAAATACCTGTTGTCCCCATTTCAAATTATCTGGATCTTTAGATAAAGCAGTGTAAATAGGCATAAGGTATTTCCTTCGCCCAACTTTCATCAAAAATTTCTCCATGTAGGGACGAATATCGGAATACTCACTATTGATTCCGAGCACATACCACTCATTCATGATTTCAGAATTACCCCAATTTTTGAAATTCAGATTTTTATCTAATTCCCGCATTAAAACAGGATCAATTTTCTTAGGTAAACGACGAATAAATGCCATCCATTCTAGAGCAATATATTTATCTCGTGTTAATTGAATAACCTGCTTTTTCTTCTTTTTACGCCCTTTTATTTTAATCCATTTGATTTGTTTTTTGAAGATATCTTCACCCGCAGCAAAACGATCAGCCAATGATTGAACTTGTTCAAAACGGGGAGAAACAATTTTTAAACAATTTTTTGGAATTCCTTCTTTATAAATCCAATCATTCGTGTTGAATTTAAGTTGATTAGGCTCCAATAAGTTGGTGTTTAAGTAATCCACAAAGATTTCAGTATTTATAGTCTTAAACGCATAATGCTTAAAATAACTATTAATGAATTTGTCAAATTTCTCTCTGCCAATCTCTTTCTCTAAGGTTTTCAGGAAAAATGCACCTTTCGTATAGGCAATGTCGGTCATTCCATCATCTGGGTTACGACCATTTAAATTTAATTTTAATTGTGTGTCTTCTGGGTGTTCACCTTTAGCAATATCAGCCATTTCAGCTTCTAATTCTTGAAATTCAATTAAAGACAACATATCAGCAATCTCTTTTCCATAGAGTGATTCCATTATCCTACTTTCGAAGTAAACAGTAAATCCTTCATTCAACCAGAAATCGTCCCATGAACTATTGGTAACAAGATTTCCTGACCAAGAATGTGCTAATTCGTGCGCTATGACAGAAACCAAACTTCTATCGCCTGCTAAAATTGTTGGATTCACAAATGTCAAACGCGGATTTTCCATTCCTCCAAAAGGAAATGAATATGGTAGAACGATTAAATCATATTGCTCCCATTGGTATTTTCCATATAATTTTTCCGCAGCCCGAATCATTTTGGATAAATCAGCAAATTCATAAGCGCATGAATTAATCATTTCTGGCTCTGAATAAACACCGCATGTAGGACCTAATTTTCGGTAGTTTAAATTACCAACAGCTAAAGCAATTAAATAGCAAGGAATCGGCTGATTCATTTCGAATTCATAAATTCCTTCTTCGTTCTTTTTTGTCGGATTCTTAGCACTCATTACGGCCATTAAATCTTTTGGAACTTTCACTTTCGCAGAATATGTTAAACGATTAGCAGGTGAATCTTGCAATGGAATCCATGAACGCGTTAGAATTGCTTCTCCTTGGGTATACATATAAGGATGCACTTTACCTGTGGTTAATTCTGGACTCAACCAATCCAAAGCTTCGGTTTTTTCCGTCGTTTTGTAATAAATGTTGATGTATTTTGTGTCTTTTGTTATCTTGACCAATAATGGTTGCCCAAGAATAGAATCTTTGTCCCAACGGCCAATCATGAAGTCAGTTTCTTTTTCTGCTCCTTTGCCTAAAGTGATTTTTTGAATGTCTAATGCTTTGATATCGAATATCGCTGTGTCCGCTCCAAAATTTTCCATTTCATGTCGAGCCACACCATAAACGGTTTTTTTATCAAAATCGACATCTAAATCTAAATGTAAATGCTTTGTGCGAATTTGTTTTGTATTGGCGTAACTGTGATTGTCTAAACTTGAATCAGCAATTATCTCTGTAGGACTTAAGTTCTTTTTTTTTGGTTCGTCGCATCTGCAAAATAAAATGACAGAGAGAAATATGAATGGAATTAATTGGAGAAATTTCATCGGTTTTGTTACAACTGTTTACACAAATTTAATTTTTATTCTGTGATTCGCAATCTTTGAAAGGATATGGGACACGCATAACGCATTTTAAACTCCTCACTCCTTACTCCACACTCATTTTTCAACACATAGCAATGCACTGAGTTTATCGAAGTGGCACATAGACCACATAGAAAACAAACTATAATCAGTTTTAAACTCCACACTCCACACTTCACACTTCTCACCCCTTACTCCACACATAGACCATATAGGAAATAAACTCCACACTCCACACTCCTCACTCCTCACTCCTCACTCTTCTTCTCCATCAAATATCTCAAAACATCCGAAGCTCCCATTAAACCAAAAAGTGCAGGCATATAACTGATTGTTCCATAAAAAGAACGTTTGAAATTGGTTCCATCTGTTAATTTTAAGGAAGACTTTTGTTGTAATTCAGATGAGAAAACAGCTCTGACCGATTCGAATTTCACATTTTGTTTTTTTAATCGCTTTTTCAAATGAGAGCCAAGTTGACAATTATGTGTCAAATTTAAATTGGTAACCTTTACGCGCGAAGGATCAGTTTTTCCACCAGCGCCAAGATGAGAAATGATCTTAACTTTTAAGCGTTTGCAAGCTATTATCCATTCCAATTTTGGAGTTACAGAATCGATGCAGTCCATCACGTAATCGGGTTTGTATTCTGCTAACAAGGTCCAAACACGCTCTGGTAAAACAAATTCCTGAACAATATTTAGCTTTAATTCTGGATTAATATCTAATAAGCGTTCACCCAATACAACCGCTTTATTTTTTCCTATTGTTGAATCTAAAGCTGTTAGTTGACGATTTTTATTTGTTGGATCAAACACATCGCCGTCAATAATCGTCATTTCACCAACACCTGCACGGGCAATAAATTCCGCAGCATAAGATCCAATTCCTCCTAATCCCACAACTAGCACATGTGATTTTTTAAGTTTCGCTAATTTATCTGGGCTGATTAATAATTCTGACCTTTCTAACCAATTACTCATATTCTAAAGATGCGATTAAAGTTGTTTTCTATAATTTCTTCTAACTCAGACAAAGATAAATTTTTTATAGTTGAAACTTTCTTATAGATTTCTAAAATGGTGATTTCTGAATCGTCTGTTTCTAAAAATAATTGTTCATTTGGAATATTTTTTAATGCTTCTTGTAATTTTAGATTATTCATTATTCCTGCACCAATACTAATCATCAAACCTTCTTCAAGAACACTTTCAAGAATCGAAACTTTCGTAAATCCATGAAAAATCCAGATTTGTTTTGGCTGAAGATCTTTTTTTATTTCCATAATCTCATTCCATGCTTTCACGCAATGAATTATCACAGGCCGATTTATTTTTTCAGCAATCAAAACTTGATCAATAAAGCACATTTTTTGAATTTCAAGTGCTGGTCCTTTAATTTTGTCAAGACCAATTTCTCCGATTGCTAACATGAATTTGTCGTGGGCTTTATTCTCCAGATTACTAATCTTTAAACTATTAGTTTCTGCATTCCAAGGGTGAATTCCAACAGAATAATAATAAGACAGATCAATAATGTCTATTGCGTTCACTATTTCAATAGAATCATTCCTTTTATAATGTGTGTGTATGTTTACTAACATTTAACGAATAGTTACCATTCAAACAACGAATATTTAAATAATTTTTATATTTTCACCGCTTAAACTATAAAAAAATGAGCAGCGAGATAATTGATAATGTTGAAAACGAGGGAAATTCATTAATAGATAGAATTGAAGCCCAAGGAAGAATATTTGGTCATCCAAAAGGTTTGTATCTTTTGTTCTTCACTGAATTGTGGGAACGTTTTTCGTATTATGGAATGCGTGCTATTTTAATTCTTTACATGACAAAGTTATGGATTGAAAATGGATTAAATATTCCTGAAAGTAGTGCAACCTTGATTTATGGATTTTTCACGGGTTTTGTTTATTTCACTCCTATAATTGGAGGTTGGATTGCAGATAGATATATTGGTCAAAGAAATGCAATAACAATTGGAGGTATTACGATGTTTATTGCTCAACTTGTTTTGTTTGGCTTTAATACGCACATTGGATTGGCCGTTGGATTATTATTGTTGATTATTGGAAATGGATTTTTCAAACCAAATATTTCGACTCTTGTAGGAAGATTATATAAAGAAGGAGACAGTCGCAGAGATTCAGCATTTTCTATTTTCTATATGGGAATTAATTTAGGTGCTTTAATTGCCCCATTTGTCGTTGCAATTTTGTGCAATGGTTGGTTTGCTACAAAAGGTGTTGATGCAGATGGAAATGAAATTATAATGAGCTATGGCTATAAATATGGATTTCTTGCTGCCGCAATTGGCATGGCTGTAGGACAAATTATATTTAATTTGTTGGCTAAAAAATATTTATTAGAAATAGGTGAAAAGCCATCAAAAGAATCAAGACAAGTTAAAACTGAAGTTATTGATGGTATCACAAAGAATGTTGTAAAAACTCCCTTGACGAGTATCGAAAAACAAAGAATAACTGTAATTTTCATTTTAACTTTCTTTGTAATATTCTTTTGGGCAGGATTTGAACAAGCGGGTTCATCAATGACGCTATACACCGATAAATATATTGATAGAACATTGTTTGGATGGAACATACCTACTGAATTATTTCAATCCGTTAATCCTGCATTCATTGTCTTATTAGCGCCAATATTTGCATGGTTTTGGAATTCTAAATATGGTTCGCGACTAACAACTCCTGTTAAAATGAGTTTAGGTATGATATTGTTAGGTATTGGATTTTTATTCATGTTATTGGCAACAACTGGAGTTGTTTCAGAAGGCTCTGGTGATAAAGAAGTTATAAGTCAAAAAGCGGCCTTGATTTGGTTAGTTATGACTTATTTTTTCCATACAATTGGAGAATTGTGTTTATCCCCTGTTGGTTTAAGTGTTGTTACAAAACTTGCGCCTGTAAAATTAGCATCAATGTTGATGGGAGTATGGATGTTATCTACATTTGTCGCTAATATTATCGGAGGTTTTATAGCTGCATTTGTAGAGAGATTAGGTGCAGGAACTATTTTTGCCTCAATTGCATTATTTGTTATTTTATTAGGTGTACTAATGTTATTATTGTCTCGTCGATTAAGTAAAATGATGCACGGAGTCAATTAAAAAATATAGATTTTAAATCCCTTATGTCAAAAGCATAAGGGATTTTTTTTGTTCAAAAATTACCTTAGCTTTACTCAAAAACTTAATCTAATCAAATGTCAGAAAATCAAATCATCGATGACTCATTTTTAGTCAATGAAAAAAAGTCATCAAACGAATTGGAAAACATTCAAAATTTTCAAGGAAAATACCCAAAACAACTGTGGTATTTGTTTTTGACAGAAATGTGGGAACGATTCTCTTTCTATGGAATGCGTGGAATGTTAACCGTGTTTATGGTTAATGAATTGTTTTTCAAAGAACAAGATGCAAACTTAAAATATGGAGCAATTCAGGCTTTCGTTTATGCTTTTACTTTTATAGGAGGTTTGTTTGCAGATAAAATATTAGGATTCAAAAAATCGCTATTTTGGGGCGGTATTTTAATGATAATAGGAAGTTTTATTCTGGCTTTTTCACCTCAGAATTTATTCTTCTTTGGAATTAGTTTTACAATAATTGGGACAGGTTTCTTTAAACCAAACATCTCTACAATGGTTGGGGCGCTATACAAAGAAGGAGATGTTCGACGCGATGCTGGTTTTGGTCTATTTTATACAGGAATAAATATAGGTGCATTACTTGGTGGATTTTTATGCGTTTGGGTTGGTAAAACATATTCTTGGAATATTGCTTTTTCACTTGCTGGTTTCGTCATGATTATTGGATTGATTACTTTTTATTTCACAAAAAACTCAATGGGAACAATTGGTGATTCACCATTATTAAATCTCCCGAAATCTAAACGACAACTTCGAGAAATAATAGTCTTTGTAGGATCAATATTATGTATTCCATTGATATTAATTATGGTCAAGAATACTGCATACACTGATTTGTTCATGTATATTATAGGTCC
>JBIIWQ010000137.1:0-6033 GCA_044338805.1 Crocinitomicaceae bacterium | reverse complement strand
ACTTGATTATTGGTAATAATTAAGTTATTCATTGTTGCTCCAGCAGCTACAGTAGTGGTAACAGATGCAATTGCTAAAGGAGTTGCAGTAACAGATGCAGGTGCGGCCGAACCAAATGAACCGATATAAATACCATTTGTAGTGGCTTCTGAGCCCGTAGTAGATGTAGCAGTAGAAACATTACGATCGGTTGCACTTCCTGTTATTATTAAATTAGAAATAGTATTATTGTCTGCTGAAGTAATAACTGTAGCAAAGGCAGCAATACGAACAACTGAAGTGTAAGTAGTCGTACTAACAGCTGTGTTTCGAACTTCTAGATTTCTATTAATACCTGGAGTATTTGGGTTGTCACCATTAATTGTAACATTATCCGCTCCGTTTAATTCGATTACTCCTTTGCCACCAAGTGTAGCTCCAGAAATCACAACACCATCTACACTAGGCGAAATTATTATTGCTGTATAAGAGGCTAATCCTGCTCCTGAGCCATTAAGGACAGCCGATGCTATTTCGGTAGTATTTGCCGAAATGCCAATCGCAATATTTCCTTGATGCGTTCCAGTATTAATAGCGTCGAATGCGCCTTTAAGCGTAGTATATGTCCCTGCTGGAGTCCCACCTGTTGCAGCAACATCTACTTGAGCATATGAATTATTAAAACTTACAATAAAAAGAAATACATAAAGCATTCTTTTCAAAATTGATTGGGGTTTAAAAATTTTCATTTGTTTACAAAATTTAATTTAACTTAATTGAACCGTAAAATTCGGTTAATTTTAGCTTTAAACAAAAGATTAGAAGAAAATGTTTTGGATTCTTGTCGCTCAGTTTTATAAGAACCTTTACTAAAAGGATTTAGCATTTTCTGTTTCTTTTAAAATTTTGAATAAAAAAACATAAATTAGGAGATTATTTGTATTTTTTACTACATTCGTTCATGCAAAAACTACTTTTTACACTGTTCATTTTCCTGTTCAATCAGATTGCTTTTTCCCAAGGATTCCAAGTTAATTTCCAAGGTCAGAAGCAACAAGGAATGGGTGGAGCGGGAACAGCTTTGCCAATTGACGGCGCTTCATTGTTTTTTAACCCAGGAAGCACTTCTTTTTTAAAAGAAAACTCGGTCAATCTTGCAATAACCCCAACATTTGCTCGAACCCTTTTTGTAGATGCAAATACCAATCAATCAGCTAGAACAAACTCACCAATGGGAACGCCTTTTTCTGCTTATGCAGTTTATCGTAAATCGGCAGAAAGCAAGTTATTTTTTGGGTTGGCTGCATACACGCCCTTTGGAAGTACTGTTCAATGGGAAGATGGGTGGATGGGAAGATTTGCACTAACGCGTTTGGAATTAAAATCACTATTTATTCAACCAACAATAAGTTATAAAATCACAGATAAAATTGGATTGGGAGCCGGTTTCGTTTATTGTACAGGAAATGTGAACTTGCAAAAAGACCTACCAGTTATGGATGCTAGTGGGAATTATGGGCATGCGGAATTAGCAGGAAAAGCAAATGGATTTGGAGTAAATGCAGGAGTTTTTGTTCAAGCATCGGAGAAAATTGGATTAGGTTTGACGTATCGTTCGCAAGTGAATATGTCCGTTACGAATGGGCAAGCAACGTTTGTTGTACCTGCTTCTTTAGAAGCGAATTTCCCTAATGGTAGCTTTTCTTCTTCCCTGCCCTTGCCTCAAGTCGTAACTTTAGGGTTCTCATATAAACCAACGGATAAATTGTCTCTTGCTTTGGATGTAAATTATGTGGGATGGAAAGCATATGACACACTAGCTTTTGATTACGAAACAAACACAAGCTCTTTGTTTGATACTAAATCAGTTAGAAGTTATGAAAATGTCTTCGCTTTTCGTGGTGGCGCAAATTATGATTTTACAGATAAAATTGCTGCGCGAATAGGAGTGGCGTACGGAGTTTCCCCGGTTCAAAACGGCTATGTAACACCAGAAACGCCAGATGCGAATCGAGTTAATTATACTGCTGGTTTAAGTTATAAACTTGGGAAACATTTTGCTGTTGATGCTTCAGTTTTCTTTACACACGTCAAGAGAACAGATACAAATATCGAAACTAATTTAAGTGGAACCTTCACAACAAATGTTGTGGCACCTGGTTTAGCTGTTATTTATAGATTTTAAGATGAAATTTAAAAAGACGAAACGTTTAATACTAGGCTTAGGAATATTAAGTTTAACTTTTTCATGTAAGCCAAAAGAAACAGCAATTGAAGTTTCTGCAGGTGATGTTGACGCAACTCGTTTTGTTTCAATTGGCGGCATAGCAACAAGTGGATTTATGGATGATGCTCTTTATGCAGAAGGACAAGAGAATTCGCTCGGAGCAATACTTTCAGAACAATTTAAATTAATCGGAGGGGGAAATTTTAATCAACCGTTGATGCCAAGTAGTTCGGTTGGTTGGAGTCAAAATGGAATGTCGCGGCTACTATTAGGGTATAAAACAGATTGCCTGTCTATCACAAGTTTGTCTCCAGTTCGAATTGCAAGTCAAGGAGATGTGACAGGTTTTGGCAGCTATGTTTACAGTTCAAGCAATAAATTCAACAATTTTGGAATACCTTTCATAAAAACGACTGAGTTTTCAACTCCCGGAATTGGAAATCCAGCAAATGGGCTAGGACTCTATAATCCTTTTTTCACTCGAATGGCTTCTGATCCTCTAAATGGAACAATTAAGGCGGATATTTTAGCAAAAAACCCAACATTTTTCACCTTGTTCACTGGAATGGATGAGGTATTAATGTTTGCCAAAAACGGAGCAAGTGTTGGTAGTTTAACTCCGATAAATGGCGCTGCTGGAATTGGCTTTGATGGAAGTATTACAAATTTATTGACCGACCTAACAGGAAATGGTGCCCGTGGAGCAGTATCCAATATCCCTGATGTTACTGATTTTCCATATTTCACAACAATTCCTTATGACGGATTGAATTTAGATGCCGATAATGCTTTTACGTTGAATGAAATTTATAACCCAATTGGAATTTATTTCCAAGTAGGAAAAAATGCGTTTGTTATTGAAGATCCGACTGCTGGAGCTTTTGGAGTTCGACAAATGGTAGAAGGAGAACTAATACTATTAAGCGTTCCATTGGATTCAATGAAGTGCAATAAAATGGGCTCAGTGTTTCCGTTTAGAAATGAATTTATTCTTACAAATCCTGAATTATTGCAAATTAGAAATACAATTAGCGGATTTAATGCTGTTTTAGCATCAGCCGCAACAACGTATAATCTGGCCTTTGTAGATTCATATTCGTTCTTCAAGAAAATCAAAACGGGAATAGTTTATAATGGAATTTCTTTAAGTGCAAAATTTGTTTCTGGCGGAGCGCATTCATTAGATGCAGTAACGCTTAATCCAAGAGGAAATGCACTTTTAGCGAATGAATTTATTACTTCAATAAATCAAAAATTTAAAGCAACTATTCCGAAAGTTGATGCCACAAAATATAGAGGCGTTATTTTTCCATAACTTTAACAACTTAAACTCACAACTATGAAAAAAACAATTACTTTCCTTTCTTTATTTATTTCGGCTCTTGGGATTGCCCAAGAACCTTGTTCTACTGGACGTTATTCAAGTGATGTATATCCAGCGGTAACATTGACAAGCAACGTGGTTTATGGCCAAAACTTGAATTATGCAGGAACAAATAAAATCTTGAAATTGGATTTCTATGAACCAACAGGCGATACAGCAACTGTTCGACCTTTGATTTTATGGATTCATGGAGGAAGTTTTTTAGGTGGTTCAAAAACGGATGCTGATATGGTCGCACTATCACAATCTTTTGCAAAAAAAGGTTATGCTTGCGCTTCAATTGATTATCGTACTGGATTTTTTCCTATAGATTCTGCAAATTCTGTGAAAGCAGTAATGAGAGCGGTTCAAGATGCCAGAGCTGCATTGCGATTTTTCTACAAAGACAGAGCTGATGGGATTAATACATATAAAATTGACACAAATAATATTTTTATTGGTGGATCTTCTGCCGGAGCGATTACAGCATTGCATTTGACATATTTAGATAGAACATGTGAAATTAATGGATATGTTCCAATAGGCAATCTTACTACTTTAGGAGGCTTAGAAGGAAACAGTGGAAATCCTTGTTATTCCTCAAAAGTGAATGGCGTAATTAATTTATGTGGAGCATTAGCAAGTTATGGTTGGTTAGAGGCTGGTAATTTACCATTATGTTCAATGCATGGAACAAATGATGGAACGGTACTTTATAACCGTGGAATTGTGAACCCTGGTGTTCCTTTAATGTATTTAGATGGAAGTCGAATGCTTCATGAACAAGCTCAAGCAGTTGGTGTACAAAGTAATTTTTATACTTTTTATGGCGCGGGTCACGTGCCATATCTTGGAGGAAGTGCAACAAATGTAGCGTATATGGATACTACAGTTAATTTTGTAAGAGATTATCTTATTGATCGATTAGGATGTACAAATCCAATTTTACAAGCAGCAAATACACCAGCCCAAACAGCAACGTTGTATTCATTCACGACTTGTTCTGGAAACGTTCCTGTTGATTTTTGTGTTGGAGCGGGATTGAATGAATCAACCGCAGAGATTAATTTAAAAGTTTTTCCAAATCCGTCTGCTAATGATATGAATATTGTTTGGTCAGAAGAAACAGAAATGGTAATTGAAGTCTTTGATTTTTCTGGAAGAAACCTATTCTCAAGTAAAACTTACGGAAACAGTTTTCAACTTGAAAGAAATGGTTTAAATAACGGGATGTATTTATTGAAAATCACAAATAAGGCAGGAAAAACTTCAACACAATCAATAATATTTAATTAATGAGATTTATCATATTTTTACTTATAAACTTCGGAGCCCTCGCATTGGGGGCTCTATTTATGGGGGAAAACCCAGCAGATAATGAATGGTATAAAAACCTTAATCAGGCTCCTTGGACTCCTCCAGGATGGGTATTCGGCTTTGCTTGGAGTTTTATCATGATTACGTTTAGCCTTTATATGTCTCGTGTTTTTGTTGAGTTTAACGGCGTTTTATTAAGAAAATTGATGGTGCTTTTTTCGTTACAAGTTGTTTTTAATGTAATGTGGAATCCTGTTTTCTTTCAATGGCACTTGAGCTTGTTTGGATTATTTATTTTGGTTTTTATTATTGTCCTACTCGTTTTTATACATTTGGATTTCTCTGATAATAAGAAGTTTAACACCTTTTTGATTGCGCCTTATTTTCTCTGGTTATTGGTAGCTTTTTCGTTAAATTTATATGTTGTAATATTTAATTAAAAGAAGCTTTTTATAGAATTATCTATTTTTTAAAGGCAAACCGATGTTTGATGTTTTTTGTATTTATTTTGTTTAGTCGCTGAAATAGCGACACACATTTTTTTGTTGAGATTTTTGATATGTTGATCATTTAGCAGAGAAGTAAATAACATTGCTATTCGAAAAAAAATCCTCACCCGAACAATCAATTGCTACCGTGAAGAACACCAAGAAAGCGAAATCGCTACCTGTGAATTATTCGGGGCAAACAGACATGTTTACTGCCACAGAAGACAAACTGTTAAAAATAATCAAAAGAAATACCTATAAAAACAAATATCCCAGTAAACACCAGTTTACTGGGATATACTTATTTAAGGCAGTCTTTAATAATCTGTGTCGTTTATTTCGGACTAGTCAATCAAAGTTCGTTTTAACAAAATTCTTTATAAGCTTCTGATAAGTTATCTGCAATCATTTGAGCGCTTCCTCCTTCGATGTGATGACGCTCTAAGAAGTGAACTAATTTACCATCCTTAAACAACGCTATTGAAGGCGATGATGCTGGATAAGGTAAAAAATATTTTCTTGCTTGAGAAACAGCTTCACCATCGACACCAGCAAAGACAGTTGCTAATGTTGCTGGAATTTTATCATTTTTCAAAGAAAGTTTAACACCTGGACGCATATTTCCTGCAGCGCATCCGCATACAGAATTTACTACTACT
>JBIIWQ010000136.1:0-6062 GCA_044338805.1 Crocinitomicaceae bacterium | reverse complement strand
ACGTACCACGATGCTGGTTCATTTTACTTTTTCAATGTGCCTGAGTTTCAGAAAAACAAGACTCTTTGGAAAGGAAAAGTTGGTTCGTATCAATTACCAGAACTAAAAGTTCAAGATATTGATACCTTGGAGGATTGGATGCAGGCAGAAATTAAATATTCGCAACTGCATAAATGACAAAGCGATTGTTATTTCGAGTTGACGCCAATCAAGAAATTGGCTATGGACATCTTACAAGATGCCTTTCAATAGCTGATTCAATCGACAATTTTGAAATTACTTTCTTTAGTACAGACAATCTTGAAACATATTTCAAGGATTTAAAAAATGAAAAATATCATTTTATTCAATTAAATGAGAGTAATGATTTCCTATCCTTTATCAAATTACATGACATCGTAATTATCGATGGTTATAACTTTGATTCAAGTTATCATGAAGCAATACATTCCCTAGGAGCAAAAATTATAAGCATTGATGACCTTGCTAATCGAAAATTATTAGCTGATGTTATTTTAAATCCTACTCCAGCATTGTCCAGTCAAAACTATATTTGTCCAATTTACACCCAATTTTACATTGGTTTGGATTATGCATTGCTGCGCAAGACTTTTCTTGAATTAGCTCAAAAAGGATCAGTTACTAAGTCTTCAAATAGCATGATGATTTGCTTTGGTGGTTCAGATCCATTAAACATCACCTTAAGAGCACTTAAGGAAGTTATCAAAAGTGAAAAATTTCTTGAAATTCATTGTGTTCTAGGTCCAGGCTATCTTTTTTTTGAATCGCTAATTGAATTCGAATCAGAAAACATCCATTTTCACAAAAATTTACAAGAGGCGGAAATGGCCCTTTTAATGGAAACATGTGAATTTGGGATCCTGCCATGCAGTGGAATTTTACTTGAAGGAATTACTGCTAAAATGAAAATCATTAGTGGGTATTATATTGAAAATCAAAAGTTCGTTTATCAGCAACATTTAAAATTGAAAACATTTGTAGATGCAAAGAATTTTTCATCTTCAGATATAACAAGTGCGCTGTTAGTATTAAATGAAACTATTCCACCATCGACATTAATTGATGGACATTCACTTGAAAGAATTCATAAAATAATTAAACAGATCTCATCAGAGGACGAATACTCAATTAGGGAAGCAGATATAACTGATTGTAACTTGACTTTTTCATGGGCGAACCATCCTACTACTCGACAATTTTCGTTTAATAAAGAAAAAATTGATTGGGAAGAACACTTAAAATGGTTCAGTAAAAAAATCCAATCCCCTTTTTGTTATTACCTCGTACTTGAAATGAAATCGAATCTTATCGGTAGTATTCGATTTGATATCCTAGATAAAATTGCTACAATAAGTTACCTTGTTGCTCCTGATTATCATGGTCTAGGAATTGGCAACATCTTGTTTAGAAAAGGATTAATTGCCTTAGAAAAAAAGTTTACAATGAATGAATTAGATACAATTCAAGGTTTTGTTTTTAAGGATAATATTCCATCTGTTAAAACATTTGAACGATATAATTTTAACCAACAAATTAATCAAGACACATTTTTATTTACTAAACAATTCACGAAAAATGATTAAAATCGGGAATTACTCACTTGATAAGAACAGTTCTGTTTTTATCATCGCAGAATTATCTGCTAATCATAATGGAAGTATTGATATAGCGAAAGAAACAATAAGAGCAGCAAAAAGAGCTGGAGCTAATGCTATTAAATTTCAAACGTATACCGCTGATACAATTACTCTAAATTGCAAAAAAGAGGATTTTAAAATTCATGGGACAATTTGGGACGGTAAATATTTACACGATTTGTATAAGGAGGCTTATACGCCATGGGAATGGCATGCTGAACTTTTTAAAACAGCTGAAGAAGAAGGATTAATTTGCTTTTCCTCACCATTTGATAATACATCAGTTGATTTTTTAGAAACTTTAAATGTTCCGGCATACAAAATTGCATCTTTCGAGATTACAGATATTCCCTTGATTCAATATACAGCTAAACAAGGTAAACCTGTAATAATATCAACTGGAATTGCGGAATACGATGATATTAAATTAGCTATACAAACATGTGTTGAAGTTGGAAATCATCAAATTGTATTGTTAAAATGTACATCAAGCTACCCTGCCCCAATTGAGGAAGCAAATATGATCATGGTGAAAAAATTAGCAGATGAGTTTAATTTATTAACTGGCCTTTCAGATCATACAATTGGTTCGATTGTTCCTATTGTTTCTGTTTGTTTTGGAGCTAAAATCATCGAAAAACATTTTATTTTAGATCGGTCAATCGGTGGCCCAGATGCATCTTTTTCAATGAATGAAAGTGAATTTAAGGAAATGGTAAACGCCGTTCGCCAAGCTGAATTGGCAATAGGAAAAGTCTCATTCGAATTAACGGAAAAGCAAGTTGCTGGAAAAGTCTTTGCTAAGTCATTATACATTGCAAAAGATTTGAACATTGGAGAAACAGTTTTAAATGAGCATATTCGTTCTGTACGTCCAGGATATAGTCTTCATCCAAAGTTTCTAAAAGAACTAATAGGTAAAAAATCCCTCAAACAATTTACAATAGGTGACCGCATAAAAAAAGAGGATTTTGAATAATCCTCTTTTTTTGTTTTAAGCTTTATTTTTTTTCCTTTTCCAATTATAAAAAATCGTAATTCCGAAAAGAATAAATAATAATACCGAACCAATTCTAGCTACGTTATTTACTTTAAGATATTTTGAATTATCGTAAATAAATTCAATTTTATGTTTGCCACTAGTTAATTCTAATCCTCTTAACAGGTAATTTACTTTTCTTATTTCGACTTCCTTCCCATCAACAAAGGCTTTCCATCCTTCTGGGTAATAGACCTCAGAAAAAACAGCAAGTTGATTGCCTTTTGAATCTGCTGAATATGTCAATTTATTTGGAGCGTAGCTCAACAGTTTAATTGAGCCTTCTCCGGAGAACTTTGATGCAGTTAATTTAGAAGCTTCAGAAGTCAACATTATTGCTTCTTCGGTAGGCTTAAACTCATTAATAACTTTGATTGACACTAGAGATAAAAACGATTTTGCAGTATCCAAAGTCATGGTCATAATTGGCACCAAATTAGTTTGTCCTCTTGCATCCATGACAAACATGGCTTCTGTACCCTCAGTCATACCATTACTCAATGGAATGTCGATTGTATCTTTTCCAGGAATCAAGTATTGAAGTTTTTCAGCTCCGTAAACAGTTGCTTCTTTCTGTTGTTCATAATTAACCAAAAATTGACCTTGACCTTTATTTAGAATTTTGAATTCACTACCTAGACCTCGAATTTCATCGTTTGGTGTTGCATATTTTTCAACGCGTTGAACAAGCCAAGCATTTCCCATAGCAGTAGGGTTTGGTCTAACATCGTCAACACCGCTTTCATCTTGCTGCATGAAATACTTCACATTAAGCATATCATATACTTTGTTGTTCATTTTGGATAAATGGAAATCAAATAAATTATTGATATTTCTCAATTTGGCTCCGTGGTACCCACCCAAAGATTTGTGGAAATAAGAAGCTCTGTTACTTTGGAAACCACCATTCATATCGAAAACACGGTAGCTAGTCTCAAAATTCAATGCTGAAAAACGGTAAGAATCAACAACATTCTTCTTTACCAATCCAGTGTATCCTAAATCATTCGCTTTTTGAGAACCTTCCCGTTTCGCTTTTTCAATAATCGGTTTCAACGTTGGATTCAATGATAATTCATTCTCCATTATTTTTTCATCCGCTGCAGTAGCAGATATTGGAAAACTTGCCAATCCACTATCTACCCAATACTTAAGTTTATTTCCTTCTTCTTGGGCACCCAAATATTGATAAGCGATTGGAATAGTATCCATCATTGTTAAGGCTAAAACACCTAAAGCCAAAGCAGTGCTTGGAATTGATGTATACAAAAACAATAATGTAAGTAACCCTGCAAAGAACACAAATAAGATTGTTCTATTCATACTTGAATTAAATATATCTTGACGAATTAACCTCAGATTATCAAGATTATAATATTGTTTAGATTGTTCTGCAACAAAAGTATCAACTTGAGCAGGTACTGAGATGTCCACATTGTATTGTGTTTTCAAAACTTGGGGATCAACATTAAAAATTTGTTTTTTAATTCCATCTTCAATACTAGCGAGCTGATTAAAATCTCCTTTAGACGAATAATTATCACCTAATCCTGCAAATTTGACAACTAGTAATACAAAAATAAAAGCCCCAATAGATATCAAAAATTGTTTCTTTTTCTCTTTAAAACTCTCCCGTTCCTTAATTAACATGTCCAAAAACAAAATGCCCAAAACTGGAATACACAATTCAACCAATACTAAGATGATTGTTACTGTTCTAAATTTGTTGTATCCAGGAATATAGTCTATAAAAAAGTCGGTTAATCCCATGAAATTTTTACCCCATGATAATAAAACAGCCAATATTGTCACCGCAAACAGCGACCATTTTAATCTTGTTTTCAGAAATACTAAACCTAAGAAAGCAAAGAAAAGTACAATTGCCCCAACATAAGCGGGTCCTGAAGTAAAAGGTTGTTCTCCCCAATAGGCTGGTGATTTCAACATTACTTTCTTTTCCTCAGAACTCAAATCAGAATTCTCAACAATTTCTTGAAAAGCACTTCCTCCAATTGCAAAAGATCCTCCACCTTTAATGTTTGGTGAAATCAACGTAAATGTTTCACCTTTGCCATATGACCATTGGGTGATATAATCCTTATCCAAACCTATGGATTGATTTTTCGCAACAGTTCCATCTGGGTTTATGTTAATATCATTTCCACCTCTAATTGTATTTTTCGCATAATCAGCTGTTAAAGCAATATTTCCAACATTTACAGCAAATGCTAATAAATAGACGGCCAATAAACCAACAGAAGTGATAATAAAGGATTTAATTCTTTTCTGTTTCAATGCATCAAATAAAAAATAAATGCCGACAAATATCAGTACGAAGATGAAATAGTACGTTACTTGAACGTGATTGGCGGCCAATTCTAAAGCCATAAAAAATGCGGATAATGCTATGCCCCACATCCTATTTGTTCTGTAGGCATAAATAAATGCGCCTAATGTTGGAGCCATAAATGCTGTTGCCATTGCTTTAGTAACATGTCCAGCTTGAATTATTATTATTTCATAACTGGCAAAACCAAACGCAATTGCCCCTATAACTCCAATAATCGGATTTATTCTCAGAAACAATGAGAGTATATAAAACCCGATTAAATGCATTATTACAATTCCCATTGGACCAGGAAACGATCGTGAATAAAAGTTCGAAATCCGTTTTATATAATTCCCAGGATACATTACAGAAATCTGTGTTGTCGGCATACCCCCAAATAAAGCATTCGTCCACAAACCTTCTTCACCAGTCTTATCTCGATAACTATCAATTTCATGGGAAGCACCTTTCCATTGTTCAATATCATGCTGCTTCAATCCGTAACCATCAACTTGTGGTTTGAAATAGATTGCAGCTAGAATTAGGATAAATGCAACAACTGCAAAATGAATCCAATTTTTAATAAAAAATGCTTTTACGTTCATAGTCTAAAAATATGTGTGAAATTAATAAAAGCCAGTTGCAAAACACGCATTTTTATAGATTTTTTTAAGCAATTGACTTTCAAAAACTTCACTATTATCAATTTGACTAGTCACATGTTTACCGCAAATTGAATTCAAAGAATTAACAACTACAAACCCTTTAGTACTTTTATCCGCTCCTTCTGCGGGAACTTTTTTTATTTTCATTCTCCCGCTGAACTTGCTAATAGGCTGAGAAACTCTTCCAAAATATTCTTAGCTAATTTGAAGCAACTATATTCCTAATTTATTATCTCCATTGGTTTTCCTGTTATCATCGAGTCAATTGAAAATATCTTTCAAATAATTCACTGGAATGATTCTTGCAAGTTTTTTTAATCGAATTGAACTTATTTCAAAAACTGTTGTAATCAATCAAAAACTAACTTATG
>JBIIWQ010000134.1:0-6106 GCA_044338805.1 Crocinitomicaceae bacterium | reverse complement strand
ATGATTTCCGTTTACCTACTGAAGCTGAATGGGAAAGAGCATCACGTGGTGATTTAAGTATGTCTCAATATCCTTGGGGTGGTCCTTACATTAGAAATGAAGCAGGATGTTTCTTGGGTAACTTTAAACCGATGAGAGGTAGATATTTTGAAGATGGTGGTTTTCATACAGTGAAAGTATACTCATACAACCCGAACGGTTGGGGATTATATTGTATGGCAGGAAACGTTTCTGAGTGGTGTGAAACTGCTTATGACGAATCAATGTACGATTTCTCACATGATCTAAATACGGATTACCGTTATGATGCAATGGACTGGGATCCACCTTCAATGAAACGCAAAGTTTTACGTGGTGGTTCATGGAAAGATGTAGGATATTATTTGATGAACGCTACTCGTACATTCGAGTATCAAGATACTGCCAAGTCATACGTGGGTTACCGCGATGTTATGACACACCTGGGAAGAGGTGGAAGAGACTTCACTAGAGAAGGTGGCGAAGAAGTTCGAAGTGATATTCAATTAAAGTAATTGAGTACAATTAGAATACAACAAACAAGTAGTAATTTTTAAAAACCTAGTAAAACAAGTAGAACTATGAAACCAGGAAGTAAAGGATGGAAAAAATTTATGGCGAAATTATACGGTTGGGGTGCAGCTGTAGTAATCGTCGGAGCGTTATTTAAAATTGAACACTTAGCGGGGGCATCAATTATGCTTTCAGTAGGTTTAGGAGTAGAAGCATTTATCTTCTTTATGTCGGCATTTGAGCCAATTCATGAAGATCCAAATTGGGAGTTAGTGTACCCAGAATTAGCATTAGGTCATTCAGAAGAGTTAGACCATAACCAATTACCAGCTGGTGGAAGAGGCGGGAAAGGTAACGGGATTACTGATCAACTAGACAAAATGTTAGAAGAAGCTAAGATTGATAGCGCTTTACTCGAGCGTTTAGGTGAAGGTATGAAAGCTTTAGGTGACAATGCTGCACAATTGAAAGGTGTAACATCTGCTGCTGCCGCAACTGATTCTTATGTTTCTAGCTTACAAGCTGCATCTGATAAAGTTTCTACTTTGTCTGAAGCATATGAGCGTGCATCTGTATCTATCTCAGGAATGACATCCTCTGCTAAAGAAGGAGAATCTTTTGGAGAGCAAATGCAAAAAGTTTCTAAAAACTTATCTGCTCTTAATAATGTATATGAACTTCAATTAAAAGGTTCATCGGCGCATTTAGAAGCTACTGAGAAATTCCAATCACAAGTTGTTGATATGATGTCAAATCTTGCTGCTTCTGTTGAAGATACGAGATTGTATAAGGAGAACATGTCTATGTTGTCTAAAAACTTGACTGACTTGAATAACGTGTATGGAAATATGTTAAAAGCTATGACAATAACAAGAGGTTAATTTTTAATTAACCTGTTACTTTAATGTTATTGAACATTAATTTATTGATAACCAATAAAATTTAATTAATCATGGCTGGAGGAAAAGAAACCCCAAGACAGAAGATGATCGGTATGATGTACTTAGTACTTACCGCACTTCTGGCACTTAACGTATCAAAACAAATTCTTGACGCATTCGTTGCGATTGAGGAAAACACACAGAAATCGAATATTGTTCACCACGACAGAGGTGCAGGAGCAATGGCAGATTTATCATCTGAATTAGCTGGAACAAAAGGAGCCGATCAAGCTGAAAAGCGCAAAAAAATCGAATTCTATCTAAAGCAAATGAAAGATATTGACAAAACAACTGCTGTTGTCATCAAATTTATTGATGAAATAAAAGTTGATATAATGAAAGAATCTGGAGAGGATGTTTCTCAAGGTACAATGAATGATAAATTGAAAATCATTTGGGGTAAGTTCGATGCATCCAAACCTTGTTTGCCAATTCGTATGAACTTAGATGCAATTAATTCAAAAGATCAATACGATATTCCAATGCACCATTTAATTGGCTCCGATATTGTTGCTATTCAAGGTGAAGGAGTGAAATTATGGGATATGCTAAATGGTTATAGAAATGATTTAGTTAAAAAGGTTGGGACATACAGCGTACCAGGAGGTAAAAGCTGGAATATTACTCCTAAAGCTATTAACACGTTCAAAGATAATAACGATTTAACGGCACAAGTTACCAAAATGGTAAAAGGGTCGAAATGTAATTGGAATGATGACGGTGAAAAGTTAATTGAACTTTACATGTCTTTGACAAAAGCAGAAAGAGTAACTTCTGGAGATATTGAAGGAGTGCATTGGATGGGTAAAACCTTTGACCATGCTCCTTTAGTTGCTGCATTGGCATCTTTATCATCTTTACAACAAGATGTATTAGCTGCTAGAGCTGTCGCAATGATGCATATTAAAGGAAAAGTTACTACTGGTGAATATAGCTTTAATAAAGTTATGGCTTTGGCATATGCTCCTCCTGTTGCAAATAATGGTGATGATATCGAAGTTAAAGTCATGATGGCTGCTTTCGATTCAGATAACCAACCAGTCGTTACATATAATGGAGCAAATGTTCCAGATGTGAAAGATGGTTTTGGTATTGTGAAAACAAAAGCAAATGGTAATGGTGAAATGGTTTTAAAAGGAACAGTTGCTATTAAAAAGAAAAGTGGTGATACTAAAACTGAATCTTGGGAAACGAAGGTTCTTATCATGAAACCAGCAGGAACTGTTACTTTACCTGAATTGAATGTATTGTATATTGGTTATGATAACAAAGTCGAGGCAGTTGCTTCAGGTTATGACCAAACTACACTTTCTTCAAGTGGAAATTTACGTTTGACTAAAAATGCTACAGGTTGGATAGGTAAACCATCAGGAGGTAAAACATGTGATATTACTGTAAGTGGAAAAAGTTCTATCACGAACAAATCTGTGACTCTTAGAAAATTTACGTTCCGTGTTAGCCGTCTTCCAGATCCTGAGTTGTATTGGGGAGGAACGAAAAGTGGTGAAAAAGCAAATAAAGGTGAAACTAAATTGTTTGCTAAGTATCCACCGGAAATTCCTCTAAACGCACAATTTAGAATTGTTAGTTGGGAATGTACCGTTCCTGGAGCATTAGGAAAACCACCAACAGGAACAGGTGGTGACATTAGTTCAGCAGGGAATTTGATTAGAGCAGCAAAGCCAGGTATGAACGTAAGCTTTATGTGTAAAGTTGTTGGGCCAGACGGCGTAGAACGTAAAAGAGGTGGTGTTTTTAAATTGTAAGAATTTAAATAAAATAGTATGAAAAGTCTAGTTATTAGTGCAGGATTGGTGTTCTTTTCGTTGAATGTTACTGCTCAGTTGGAAGAAATCAACGGAGGTCCAGTAAATGTGCCAGCAGAAGGAATTGTGGATGGAGTTTATATCCAAGAACATATCCCTACAAAACGTATGATTCCCTATGAATATGTGCGTGAGGCGGATGTGATTTGGAGTAGACGAGTTTGGGAATATATAGATTTGCGTGAGAAAATCAATCTTCCGTTGTACTATCCTTTAGATGAAATTACAACGAGTGGTGAGTGGGTTAGAAATGGTTCACGATGGAGTTTATGGACGGTACTTCGTTACCATGTCATGAATGGAAATCTAAGATTATTTTCACCATATAATCCATTATCATTTGGTTTTGGACTCGGTGGTAAGGATGGTGATCAATTAAAATATCCAATTGATCCAAGTCAACCAGGTTTAAATTATTATACGGATTCTTTGTTTAGAAATGACCTTTCTATTTATTTAGGAACTTTGGGACCAGAAAGTGATATTCCACTAACGGATGAAAATGGAGATCAAATTGTAATCACATTGCCTGACGGAACTCAGAAGTTTACTTATTCTCCTAGAGACACTATTTGGTATACTTCTCAGGATATAGTTCAATATCGTATTAAAGAAGATTGGTTTTTTGATAAAGAAAGATCAGTTTTAGATGTGAGAATTATTGCAATAGCCCCTGTCGTTTATACGACTGAAGAAGATCCAAATGGTAAAAAGACAATTTCTGGAATGCGTGAGTTGTTTTGGTTGTATTTCCCGCACTGTAGATTTGTTTTGAATAACTACTTTGTTTACAACGATGCAAATGATGCGCAATGGATGAGTTTCGATGATTTATTTTGGAAACGTAGATTCAGTAGTATGATGTACAAAGAAAGTAATGCTTACGATAGAAATATTGAGTCTTACAGAACGGGTACTGATGCGTTAAGAGAATCGGACAAAATTAAAGAAGAGATTAGAACTATCGAACACGATGTTTGGAGTTTCTAAATAAATTGAAAGCCTCGATATTTTATCGAGGCTTTTTTTTGCATTGTAATTTTTATTATTAATTAAAACTGAAAGTTTTAAAATGTAAACCAAAACAGTCAAGCGTGTTTAGGGAATGACAAATCTAAACTATCAGTTCTAAACTATATTCTAATATTCGTATTTAACAATCATAATCGATTTTATAGGATAAATTCCTAACTCACCGTATCTTTGAATCATGATTAATCTTGAACAGCTGGGTGTACATTTACCACAAGGATATTTATTTGAAAATATTGGTCTCCAAATCAATAAAGGAGATAAAATTGGTTTAGTTGGTAAAAATGGAGCGGGAAAGTCAACACTCATGCGACTTATTGCTGGTTGGGACACGCCAACGGATGGAAAAGTTCACAAACCGAAAGATTGTACAATTGGTTTTCTAACCCAAGATATTAAGTTTGATACAACCCAAAGTGTCTTTGAGTATTTAGATACGTCGAATGTTGTGTTAACTTCAATTAGAAAGGATCTTGAGCACGTAAACGAAGAACTAGTCAAGCGAAACGATTACGAATCTGAAAGCTATCTTAAATTATTGGATCAATTGAGTGATTTGAATCATAATTTTAATTTGCATGAAGGATTTTTATGGGAAGAAAAAATTGTGAGTACTCTTAAAGGCTTAGGTTTTCAGGATGATGAAATTCACCGAAGTTTAATGACTTTTTCTGGAGGTTGGAAAATGAGAGCTGAATTGGCTAAAATTTTAGTGAATCAACCAGATATTATATTATTGGATGAGCCTACCAATCACTTAGATATTATTTCAATTGGATGGTTAGAGCAATACCTTCAAAAATTTGAAGGTGCTGTTATTGTCATTTCCCACGATAGACTTTTCTTGGATAATGTAACAAAACGAACGTTGGAAATTAGTTTGGGTAAGATATTAGATTTCCCATATCCTTATACAAAATACAAAATAGCGCGCGAAGAAGATTTGGAACGTTTAGAAGGTGCCAAGAAACAACAAGAAAAGGATATTAAACATACCGAAGAGTTAATTAATAAGTTTAGAGCCAAGAAGAACAAGGCTGCTTTTGCTCAATCCTTAATTAAAAAATTGGACAAAACTGAACGGATTGAAGTTGACAATGACCAAGTAGCAAAAATGAAAATTGCATTTCCATTAAGCGTTCAACCGGGAAAATGGGTGCTAGAAATGCACGACATGGGAAAAAGCTTTGGAGACAAGATTCTTTTTAGAGATATCAATATTACTGTTGGTCGCGGGGAGAAGATTGCATTATTAGGACCAAATGGTGTCGGAAAGTCTACGCTACTGAAGCGAATGATGAATGAATTAGAGGGCGATGGAATTGTTAACCTTGGTCACAATGCTCAAATCACTTATTTTGCTCAAGATCAAGCTGAGTCGTTAGATGTAAATAAAACAATTTACCAAACAGTTGATGATATAGCTGAAGGAGTTATTCGAAAAGATTTGAGAAGTGTGCTTGGTGCATTTTTGTTCACAGGAGAAGATGTCGATAAAAAAGTGGGTGTATTATCTGGAGGTGAAAGAACACGTTTGGCACTTTGTCAATTGTTATTGAGTCCATCGAATGTTTTAATTTTGGATGAGCCAACGAATCATCTAGATATCCAAAGTAAAGAAGTTTTAAAAGAAGCCTTAAAAAACTATGAGGGAACATTCATCGTTGTTTCTCATGATCGTGAATTTTTGGATGGTTTAACAAATCGTATTTGGGATATTGAAAACAAAACGTTGAAAATTCATCATTTTGGTGTAAAGGAATTCTTAAAGCGCAA
>JBIIWQ010000133.1:0-6113 GCA_044338805.1 Crocinitomicaceae bacterium | reverse complement strand
ACGCGGCATGGCTGGTTCAGGCTTGCGCCCATTGACCAATATTCCTCACTGCTGCCTCCCGTAGGAGTCTGGTCCGTGTCTCAGTACCAGTGTGGGGGACCACCCTCTCAGGCCCCCTACCCATCGTAGCCATGGTAAGCCGTTACCTTACCATCTAGCTAATGGGACGCATGCTCATCCTATACCGTAACCTTTAATCTTAAAATGATGCCAAATTAAGATACTATGGGGTGTTAATCCGAATTTCTTCGGGCTATGCCCCAGTACAGGGTAGATTGCATACGCGTTACTCACCCGTGCGCCGGTCGCCACCAGAGTAGCAAGCTACTCTTATGCTGCCCCTCGACTTGCATGTGTTAGGCCTGCCGCTAGCGTTCATCCTGAGCCAGGATCAAACTCTCCGTTGTAAAAACTTTGAATTTTGTTGTGGCTCGTTTAATTTAAATTCTTATGCTGTTTCCTTTATTTCTCAATATTTCAAAGAACTCTCTTTTGTCTGTATCTTAGAAATCAACCTAAACTACACAATCAATCCGTTTATCTCTTTTGTAAAACCCAATCTCGTTAGATTTGGGAGGGCAAAGGTATTAACTTATTTTATTCTAACAAGCTTTTTATGAAATTTTTTTTTCTTTTAATTTTAAACTGCTTTCCTTTTACAATCAAAATACTAAATCAAAAAATAATTAATTAAACAAAACTCGAAATCTTAAAACCCACTACCGCTGTAACGGGGGTGCAAAGATAGACACTCTTTTTACTTAAACAAGGGTTTTCAACAATCTTTTTTTGAAAAAATAAAAAACATCACTTAACTCCCTGAAAAGATAGTGATTGGAAATGAAAATTATTTTGTTCTCAAAGTTTCAATGAGCTTTAAATAGGCTAAATCGGGAGATGCATGCTCTTTGATGGCTTCTACAATTGAACAAGTGACTAATTCTGTTCCACGAATACCTATAGTTATATTAGAATTATTATCTATCAATAAGTCAACAGCATAATTACCCATTCGAGTTGCTAAAATTCGATCTTGCACTGAAGGACTGCCTCCTCTTTGCATGTGACCTAAAACCGAATGACGCAGATCATACTCCTTTAAAAAAGGTCTTACTTTATTCATTATATCAAAAGCATGACCTTCATCATCTCCTTCAGCAACCAAAATGATAGTGCTTCTCCTACCCTTATTTTGTTGTTTTATATCTTCAACTAATTTAGGAATATCAGTAATTTCCTCTGGAATTAATACTGATTCAGCACCAGAAGCAATAGCACTATATAATGCAATAAATCCAGCATCTCTTCCCATAACTTCGATAAAAAACACTCTATGGTGACTGCTCGCCGTATCTCTAATTTTATCAACAGCTGAAATAACTGTGTTTAATGCAGTATCAAATCCAATTGTAAAATCAGTTCCATAAATATCATTGTCAATTGTTCCTGGCAATCCAATAATTGGAATATTCATTTCTTGCCCAAGAATTTTTGCCCCGGTAAAGGTACCATCGCCACCAATCACAATAAGGCCTTCAACCTCATTCGATTTTAAAAAAGCAATGGCCTTCTTCCGACCTTCAATTTCAAGAAATTCTTTACATCTTGCGCTACCAAGAATAGTTCCTCCATATTGAATAATATTATCCACATCGGCATATTTCATATTTTTACCACGTCCATCAATCATACCTTGATATCCATCATAAATTCCAAAAGGTATTATTTTATAGTTCAAACATGTTTTTACTATTGATCGAATGGCTGCATTCATTCCTGGAGAATCTCCTCCAGAGGTTAAAAGAGCAATTTTTTTCATAAAAAAATTATTGATGATTTTGCGTTTACCTATTTAAAACATGAAATACATTAGCCTATTGTCAGAATAAGAATACTATTTCATTTTCTGAAATTACACAATTCAAAAAAACTTTTGACGATATTTATGGAATATTATATATGTCACATCTCACTTAGGCATGTTCATTAATAAGAGAAAACAATATCGAGAGAAATCAGATGAAGAACTGATGACTTTGCACAAAAGCGAAGGTGGCTCTATATGTATTGGCATTTTATACGAGCGATATGGTCATTTAGTAATGGGAGCTTGTATGAAATATTTGAAGAACACACTAGAAGCGGAGGATATGACCATGCAAATTTTTGAGAATTTGGGTCAAAAAATAATTAAACATGAAATTCAATTTTTCAAGTCATGGTTATACATGGTAACAAAAAACGAATGCTTCATGATGTTGCGTAAAAAAGGACATGAATTTTCTTCTATTGAGATAACAAATCTTAAAGAAGAAGAAAATGATTTTGAAAGGATACTTTTAAAAGAACAAAAACTAACTCTATTAGAAGAAGTAATTCCGTTCTTAAAAGATGACCAGAGAAAGTGTATTGAACTATTCTATTTAAAAGAATTGTCATATCAACAAATTAGTACTGAATTAAACTTGTCATTGATGCAAATAAAAAGTGCCATACAAAATGGGAAACGAAATTTAAAAATACAATTGGAAGAGCGAAATGAATTCAAATCAAACCAATAACGACACTAATAACAGTCTTTCACGTGAAGATTTGGAAACTTATCGTTTATCAAAAGATGAAACGATAAAACATGTTTTTGAAAAAAAGGCGCAGGGAAGTGATTTTGAAAATGATGCATTAGAAGGTTGGGGCGATAAAACTCTTCAATCACCTGACATGTCACGTTTAGATAAAAAATTCCTTTCTTCGAACAAATGGATTTATTGGACAGTGAGTACATTCAGTCTAATGGCTATTATTATTCTTTTTATTTATACGAATAACCAGCTAAATTCAAAAGATACAATTGCAACTAATCAGTCAAAAATTGTCTCCATAGAAAAAACTGATTTAGTTTTGCCAGATCGCATTGAACAAATGAATGAACTTCCTGCGATTGAACAAATTTCGATCAAAACAATAAAAAAAGATTTTTCAAATCAACAAAAAGAAGAAACATTTGTAAACGAAGCGCCAGTCAAGGTTGACGAACTCCCTTTAAATAAAATTGAGGAACCAAAACCTCAATTTGGAATAGTTAAAGAATCAGTTTTAGGAAAAGAAATCTACTGGCACGATTTAAAATTATTGGATTATCGGGCGTATAGGTCAAAATCTAAGATAACAACCAAACAAATGATACTTACGGGAACTCCTGCAAATATTGGAGAAGAGGTGTTAACGGAAGAAGAACAGATTTGGAAAGATATTGATATTCCCTACATAGATTATCTTGAAAAAACAATCGAGTTATTTTCTAAAGGTCAAAATAAAAAGGCACTGAGCAGGTTTGCTATAATCTTAGAGACTTATCCAGATGATTTGAATGGTAATTTTTATGCTGGACTTTGCTATTATAATTTAAAAGAATACAAAAGTGCGAGTAATACGTTTTCAAAATGTCTAGACTCTAAGTATTCTAACTTCAATGAGGAAGCAGAGTGGTATATGGCAAAAAGCTTTTTGGCTGCAGGAAATGTAACTGAAGGAAAAGTGATTTTAAAGAAAATTAAATCTGACGGAGGTTATTATGCGAAACAGGCGGAGAAAATATTGCAGTAGAATTTCCCGCAGAAAAAGTAGAAAGCAAAGTTGTTGTTTTGAACTATTATTAGGATAGTTTTTTATTTGGAATTAATTGTTACGAACTAATATTTCTATCCCGCAGAGAACGCAGAAAAACGCAGATGCGGTTATGAAAAGGCATTTATTCAAATCCTTTATTAATTATGCGAAACAAGCTATCTCTGAAATGGAGAAATTAAAAAAATGATTTACCTTCTTTCACCATTCTTCTCAAAAGAGGGTTTGGGCGATAACGGTCTTCCCCATATTCAGTAAATAAGACTTCTAGTTTTGAAAGCACCATGTCCAAACCAATTTCATCGGCCCATTTTAAAAGTCCTTTGGGATAGTTAACTCCTTTTGTCATGGCTAAATCAATGTCTTCAATTGAGGCAACGTTCATAAAAACGGCATCGATTGCTTCGTTGATCAACATAACTAGTATTCTTTCAAAAATATAATTTCCTAAAATTGAATCTACATTTGGCGCAATAATTTCAGCTCCTTCAGCATAATTATAATACCCTCTCCCACTTTTTCTTCCGTAAAACCCAGCCTCTTTGTGGCGTTTTTGGGTAAATGAGGGTTTGAAACGTGGATCATAATAAAATGATTCAAAAACAGATTCTGTTACTGCATAATTTATATCATTTCCAATATAATCCATTAATGTGAAAGGACCCATCTTAAAACCACCGATTGCAGTCATGGCCCAATCAATTGTTGAGAAATCTGCTATTCCTTCTTCATAAATACGCAATGCCTCACCATAAAAAGGTCGTGCCACACGGTTCACAATAAAACCTGGTGTATCTTTACAAATTACACCTATTTTCTTCCAGTTTGAGATTAATTCTTTTGAAAAGTTCAACGTCGCTTCTGATGTTTGAACGGCTGGAATTATTTCAACTAAAGGCATCAAGGGAGCAGGATTGAAAAAGTGAATTCCAATTATACGTTCTGAATTTTTCAATACAGAGCCAATTGAAGCTATTGACAAAGAAGAAGTATTACTAGCAAGAATGCAATCTAAACTAACAATTGCTTCCATTGCAGCAAAAACCTTGTGTTTCACTTCAATATTCTCCACTATTGCTTCGATAACAATTTTACAAGATTTAAAATCATGAATATCTGTTGAATAGGTAATTCTTCCTTGTATATTTATTTTTTCATCTTCAGAAAGGGACCCTTTTTCAACTAAACGAGCTAGAACTTTGTCCAAAGAGTTTTCTGCTTTTGTAAGCATGTCTTGACTAAGATCAACCAAAATTACTTCGCAACTATTCTGTGCTGCTACTTGTGCAATTCCTGCACCCATTGTTCCTGCACCTAAAACTCCTACAACCATGGTTTGTTATTTTTGATTTGTGTATATTCGGTAAATATTATCGAATTGCATTCGACAATATTTACTTAACTAATTTATGGCATGTTTTGGTCGAATTGCAATTCGACACTACATGCCTTTAAAATCTGGTTGACGTTTTTCTAAAAAAGCATTTACACCTTCTCGAAAATCATGCGTTTGACCAGCTTCTGTTTGTAATTTTTCTTCAACTGCTAATTGCTCAGTCAGAGAATTATTCAAACTCAAGTTTAAAGCTCTTTTCGTCAGGCCAAAGCCTTTAGTTGGCATTTTGGCAATTTTCATAGCAAAAACTTTAACCTCTTGATCAAAGTCATCGTCATCAACAGCTTTATATATCATGTTCATTTTTTCTGCATCTTCTGCCGAAACTTTATCTCCAGTCATCATTAATGCTAATGCTTTTTGCATTCCAATAATTCTTGGCAAAAAGAATGTTCCACCAGAATCTGGGATCAAACCTATTTTTGAAAAGGCTTGAATAAAACTTGCACTTTTCTTCGCAATTGTAATGTCACAAGCAAGAGCAATATTAGCTCCAGCTCCTGCAGCTACACCATTTACAGCAGCAATAATCGGCTTTTCAATTGCACGAATTCTTTCAATTATTGGGTTGTAATGATCTTTCACTATTGCTTGTAATTCAGGCCCTTCCGGATCCATTGCTTCTGCTAAATCTTGACCTGCACAAAATGCTTTTCCTTCACCTGTAATAATTATGGCTCTTACCTCATCATTTAATTCTGCAACATCTAAGGCTTTTTGGAGTTCAAAAGCCATTTTTTGGTTAAACGAATTAAAAACAGCTGGACGATTTAGTCTTAATTCACACACACCATTATTTAAAGAAACTAATATTTCCATTAACATTATTTTTAGTTACGAAGATAAATCAAAATTGATTTTTATTATCATTTAATATTAAAGACCATAATTTTGAACCATCGTTTTTAACCTATTTTTTAAAATATCTCTTAAAGAAATAGGACTTAAAATTTCTATTTCTCCACCATAGGATAAAATCGAACGAATTAACTCTTCAGATATCATTACATTTAATTCAAAGCTTGTTCTATTCTTTCCAGCTTTCACTAATTTTTGAGAAAAATGAAAGGGCTGAGAATCGATGTATTTAGAT
>JBIIWQ010000132.1:0-6143 GCA_044338805.1 Crocinitomicaceae bacterium | reverse complement strand
ACTAAAAATGAATAAGTGGTGGGGGTTGTTTATATAGGAGTCAGCAGAGAGTGGGGTATGGTATTTATTAACTATTCATAAATGCAATAATTACAGCTAATAATAGACAAATTGTAATCAAGAAGATTATCATATAACGAGAATTATTCTTGGTAATCATTTTTTCTATTATTCCATTATTAATGCTTATCATTCTATCTTGATACATACTATTACTTAAATTAAAAATACCATTTACTATGGAAGAATTATCAATAAATTCAGCTGTCCCTTTTGGATTTTCCCAATTAAAATTATCAATTTTTAATAAAATTTTCCCATTTTCTGTATTTAAAAGAGTGTAGTCATAAAGCCTAATTATGATACCCAAATCTAAATCACATGCAACTGAATTTGTAATTTTTAAAAAATTCACTGAAAAAATACTATCTCCATCCTTTTCTTTAACTTGTTCTCCAATTTTAGGACTATCATGAATGAATAATTCACGACCCTCATAATTAATGAGTTTATATTCATTATATAATTGATTTGCATTATTACTATCAACCGCAATATATTTGTCTGTATCTGATAATTCATATACCTCATTTAAAAATTTCTCAATATAAACCAAAACATCCCCATTAGGTATTTCCGCTTCATCATAGAATATTTCTAAACTATCTGCCACACCTTGTTTTTTAATTAGTAGGACACCCTCAAAAACAATTCCGTGATTAAACATGTAATTAAAATGGTTTCCTTTTATGTGCAACAAACCACCAGGAATAAGCTCCCATATCCCTTCTTCAACATCACCTGATCTTGTAATGAGTAACCTCCCATCCCGCAGAAAATGAAAAGTTGAATGCCCTTCTTGAAATTCATGCCATATCCAAGTTTTATCTACTAGAGTTTCTATTCTATTTAAATCTGTAGAATAATTTCTAATCCTTGGTACAATATTTCTAATCCAATCTATCATTTATCACATATGCTTTACATGTGTTGTAAATATAAAAATTAATAGTTGGCTTTTTAAAATAGCTTATAAACAAAAAAAGCACCCAATGGATGCATTTAGTTTAAAATAAAACGGGTTTTTACTGTTTAATAATTTTAAAACTCTCCTGCATGTCTTCACCTGCTTTAAATAGATAAACTCCTTCAGATAGGTTTGATAAATCTATTTCTGTTTCTTCAGCAGTAATTACACCTGACTTAACAGCTTTACCTAATTGGTCATAAATATTAAATTCTTTACCAATTAATGCCAATGAGGACTTAACAGTTATTTTAGAGGATGTGGGGTTGGGGGAGATGCTTACTGCAGAACCAATTAGTTCATTAATACCAGTATAATTTAAGATTAAATTCAAGGTAACCACACTATCACAACCCGCTGCATTTGGAATGGTAGCCGTATAAGCTCCACCTTGAGTATAGGTTTGGTTGTTAATAGGCCAAGTGTAGGTGTCTAGCGCTGTTTGGGATTGAGTGGAGGAAGTTGATTCATTCACAAAAACAGTAACTGTATCAGAGCTTTGACAATTTGCACTATCTGCAGTTACAATATAATCTTGAGTAGTTGTTGGAGAAAAAGCAACACTGTCTATTACTGCATTGTTCCAAAAGTAGTTTTGAGAATTTGATGCAGATAAGGTTACTTGTTCACCATTACAAATTGTTTGATCAGCTCCTGCAGTTACAAATGTTGAGTTTATTTGAGATGAATATAAATTTTGTATTTCACATTCCGTAAGGGATCTGTTCCAATATCCAACATCATCAAGATCACCTTTAAACCACCATATAGTTGGTCCATCAATCAGGGCACCTATTTTGAACTCATAATTATTTCCTCCAGAAATTATAGCAGCACCATTGTAAGTATCTGTTAATATACCATCAATGTATAATTTTCTTGACCCTTGAGAATCTGATGTCAAAACAACATGAAACCAAGCATTAAGTTGAGGGGTCCCATTATATTGCTGAACATAATTATTTCCATTATATTCATACCAAGACCATTGATTTTGATTATTAGTACCATTATGCTCTAATCCCCATCCATTTCCATAGAAACCATCTGTTTTATGACTAGCTAAGGCCCCTCCATTAAAAGTACCTATACCTAAATTCCATGTATTTATTTTGGCCCATATACTTACTGAATACACAGGAAAGTTTGTGATAAATGTCCCAATCTTTTGATTGACATCAAAAGTGTATGCCTGATTTGCAACTCCATTTCTGTCAATAGTCAAAGTAGCTCCATTCACAGTCCCATTGTTCCCATTTCCACTTTCATCATTTGCATTACCATTAAATGGCCACCAACCTACAAGTCCATTTGTAGGAACATAATTAGGAACTTGAGCAAAGCTCATTGTTGTAAAAAGAACAGAGAATAGTAAGATAAGTGTTTTCATGCTTGGTTTATTTTTATCAAAGATAGTTTAATAATAACATAATTAGTTAGTTCACAAAGATTTCACTACAGAATTAATAAGATTTTGGTTCATTTCATCTACCTTATACAAATCAAACTGCTCCAGATAAATTCCAGTAACACTATTACCATACTCATGTCCTAGCGCTTCAGCTATCATATCTTTAGAATACCCAAGTTGCTTTGCAATATTAGCATAACTGTATCTGAATACATAGGTGCTAATAGGTTCATTAACCTCTAGCATTTTCCCAATTTTTGAAAGATGAGAATTAATAACTTTCCTTTTTTGCACATGGATAAGCACTAACTTTTCTTTATCTACTAAATCACCATTACTGAGAATTCCAAGTAAGGTATTATTGGGAGTGAATTGCTTTAGTATTTCCTCTACCTCATCTGTAATTTTGATACTATAGATTTTACCTGTCTTAGCTCTTTTATAAATTATCCGGTTACCCTTTATATTCCTAGAGGAGAGTAAGAGTAAATCTTTTAAGTTTATCCCTCTAAGCATAAGTATCAACTTACCTATTAGCCAACTCTTATAGAATAGATGAGTAGGTTGTATAGGATAATTAAAGTAGCTGCGCATTTCAATTATTGATAGGACACGTGGGGTAGTTTTCTCTTTCTTAATTTTAAATTTCCTAAAGGGATACCACTCATAACCTATTATATCCATATTAATAGCTTTATTACAGATAGCTCTAAAGGATCTCATATATACCCCAATACCATTTGCTGACATTCCATTTTTATACAATTTACTTTCTAGCAGTATCAAGTCCTTGTAGGAAAATTTACTAAACGGGATCCTGAGATTTGTATTTTTAGAGAGTACAGATAGAGACATCTTATATACTCTAGCACCACCATTTCTACCTGAGTTATTTAGGGTTGCAACATGCTCTTCCCAGAATTCAGTAATAGTGATTTCATCAGGGAGTTTGTTGAGGAGGAAAGACTTAATTTCTAGTGGGTCAGTAAAAGAGTGATACTTGTTAATGTTAGTATGTAATTTTTCCAAGTATTCAGTTTCCAGCTTCTTAATATAAAGGCTTAATTCTGCATCATCAGTAATAGTTCCCTTAGCAGGATTGAATTGAGAGGGAAATAAATATATACCTGTAGATATATATGCATACTTGCGGTTTAAACCTATTCTAAATAGTAAGGGGAACTTGCCTTCTTTTGTTGCTCTGCGATTTTCTAATACAAGATTTAAACTTGCCATAATTGAATTATTATGACACCTGTTGAAGATTTACTGTACAAACAATTGTACAAACATTTACCTATTATTTAATGCTTTTTACACAAACTAGGCATGTTGTACACAAGGGTAGTAAAAACAAAAAACCCTAGTAATACTATGTATACCAGGGTTTTTCTCACCGCTCCTCCTCTTGGACTCGAACCAAGGACCCTCTGATTAACAGTCAGATGCTCTAACCGGCTGAGCTAAGGAGGAATATTTATTTCAATTATTAGTTTAATCACGTTAGATTCAACCAAGGATCCTCCCGACCGCTAGTCGGGATGCTAACCGGCTGAGCTAAGGAGGAATTTACTTTTCATTGCTGAAAAGCGAATGCAAATATAAAGAAAGAATTTATTTTCCAAAGATAAAAATTGAAAAAAATGGGGAAAACTGCTGTTTTTACTGTAATTACTTAGAAATCATCCTCATCTAATGTGAAATCTTCAATTGATGTATCATATGAATCTTCGCATTCCTCTCGGTCAACTAAATCTTCTCCCATGTTCTCTTCGCATTTTGCAGGACGTAAAACATTGGTTTTAGAAACATTCAAGCGAATCTCTGAACGAATTGATCCATCTTCGCTTGGATAAGCCTTTGGAAAAGGAGTTCCTTCTAACTCAACTAAGGCTCCTTTTTTCAAAAAATCTAGAATTCTAAGATTAGCGCCTTCCTTTTTCCAAATGGTACAATTAATCCAAGTCGTTTTTGTCTTTGTTTCACCGGTTCTCTTGTCTTTCCAGTTTTTATTGTGAGCAACGGGAAAATTGATTGCAATAACGCCTCTTTCCATCGTTTTTACGACGGCATCTTTTCCAATATTGCCAATAAGTCTTGTTTCAAAAACAGTTGCCATTTAACTTAGTTTAGATAGTGAAAGTAAGGAATTATTTAAAAAAATCCAATTTTTAAACTATTTAAGCGTTGATTTTAACGAATGATTCTTATCAGAATTTGTTCCTTTGTACTTAGATTTGTTTCTGAAAAATGGAAAAAGTTGCACTTGTTGAATTTGGCGGATCACACGATGAATGTTTGATGGCGCAATTTATTGCCCTAAAAGAAAAAGGTTGTCATGTCACTTTTGTCTCAACGCAAGAAATGTTCATTCGAAATGCTTTCTTACATTGTTATATTGATGAATTTAAAATGGTCGAATTTTCTGGTAAAGCGATTAAAGATTTTTCTTTGATGCGACAGTTGAACGCATATTTTAAATCGAATGGCATTTCCAAGGTAGTTTTAAATACAGCTCAGGGAGCGCATGTCCGCAATTTGTGCTTGACAGCCCCAAAAGCAATAGAATTTATTGGAATTGTTCATACGTTAAAGAAATTTCAAGGAAGCTTTACTCAAAAGCTGATTAATTTAAAAATTAAAAAATACCTAGTATTAAATGATTTCTTTTTAACCAAAATAAATGTTCAAAAGGAAATCCATGTTGCGTCATTTTATCCATTGCGCTTCCCAAAATTTGAGAAAGAAATAGAAAAGAAACACGAAGAAAAATGGATTACGATTATTGGAGGAGTTGAAAACAGAAGAAAAGATTTAATTGGAAGTATTCCTTTGATGCAGGAATTGGTTTTAAAAGGCTTTCATTTTATTTTTCTTGGCAAGAGCGATTTCAAGCATCCAGATGTAATTTATTTTAATCAATTTCTAAAAGACGCAGGGATTGAAAAGGAGGTTAAATTGTTTGATACGTTCGTTTCAGCTGAAGAATTTGATGCATACCTAAAAGTAACAGATTTAATTTGGCCAATGGTGCATCCCAATACACAAAGTGCCGACGAATATTTTAAGAATCAAATTTCTGGCGCAATGAATGTTTCTTTTGCCTATAAAATACCGATGTTAATTCATCAAGAATACGGCATTCAATGGGAAGATTTTTCAAATTCAATAACCTATAACTTCGAAAACTTTGCGCAAAAAGTGCAAGAAGGATACGAGCATAAAGAAGATATTCAACGAGCACTAAGAGAAACTGAAAAGTTTGATCCACTATATCAAGAGAAGAAATACCTTGAATTTATTTTTGATAATTAGTTCACTTCGAAATAGTCTCTAATCACCTTTGCTTTTGCATTACCAACAACCTTTGCCAAATCTTCAATGTCCGCAACTTTAATAGCTGAAACAGTTTTGAATGTTTTCATTAAAAGTTCTTGTGTCTTTGATCCAATGCCAGTAATCGAAACAAGTTCTGAAGTTATGGCCGCTTTACTTCGTTTGTTTCTATGGTGCGTAATTCCAAAGCGGTGTGCTTCGTTCCGCATGAATTGAATCACTTTCAAACTTTCCGAACGCTTATCAAGATAGATTGGCAATGAATCACCAGGAAAGTAAATCTCTTCTAAGCGTTTTGCAATTCCAACAATTGCCATTTTTCCACGAAGATCTAATTGCTCTAATGCTTTTAATGCAGCGCTTAACTGT
>JBIIWQ010000009.1:0-19378 GCA_044338805.1 Crocinitomicaceae bacterium | reverse complement strand
AATTCTACTGCGGGAATTCAATTAGTGACTTATACTGTTACACCAACAACACAAATAGGTTCGTGCGTTGGCACCCCACAAACAATAACAATTTCAGTGATTCCAGCTGTTAATATGACGAGTGCTAATAATCAAGCAATTTGCTCTGGCGCTGCAATTAACTTCCCGCTTAGTGCGAATGTTCCAAGTGCTTTTTCGTGGGTTGGGACAGATAATCCATTCATTACAGGTGAAAGTCTTTTGCCACAAACGAGTGGAACACTTAATGACATTTTAATCAATACGTCAAATAGTATTCAAACTGTTACTTACACCATTACGCCAACTTCACTTGGCGGTCTATGTGTAGGAAATTCTCAAACTTTTACTCTTACTGTCGTTCCTGCGGTTTCTATGACGAACGCAAATTCTCAAACTATTTGTTCTGGCGCACCAGTAAATTTACCACTTACTACCAATGTTCCGAGTCCCTTAACTTGGAGTGCATCTGACAATCCATTTATAAGCGGAGAAAGTTTAACGAATCAATCGGGCACAACAATAGCAGATGTATTAATTAATACTTCATCCGCCATACAAACAGTTACCTATACTGTAACGCCCACATCAGCAATTGGAAACTGTGCTGGATCTCCACAAACCATTACTATCACGGTTAATCCATCGCCTGTAATGACAAATATAAATGGGTTAACAATTTGTTCTGGATCACCTTTAAGCTTAGGATTAACATCAAATGTTTCCGCTAATTATTCATGGTCTGCTGCAATTAATAATAATGTTGGTGGGGAAAGTACGACGGCACAATCTCAAAATACTATTTCAGATATTTTAGTGAATACTACAAGTACTTTTCAAAGTGTTGTTTATACAGTAATTCCTCAATCAACTTTAGGTTCTTGTAATGGGGTTTCTCAGCAAATTATTATTGTTGTAAACCCAATACCTACAGTTATCAATCCAGTTGATCAAGTCATTTGTAATAATACTGCTGTTTCTGCAATTAACTTTTCTGGTGCTGTAAATAATACTGTGTTCACTTGGGTTAATTCAAACACATCTATCAATCTAAGCGCAAATGGTTCTGGTAACATCCCTTCGTTCACAGCGACAAATAATACAATAAATCCAATCACATCAACCATCATTATAACACCATCTTATGTAAATGCTGGGGCAACGTGTGTTGGTTTAAATCAAGACCTTACAATAACCGTGAATCCTACACCTACTGTGGATGCAATCAATAATCAAGCGAATTGTGTTGGAACACAATCAACACCAATTGTATTTTCTAGCAGTTTTGCTGTACCAGGGACCGTTTTTTCTTGGACAAATAGCAATACAGGGATAGGTTTACCAGCTCAAGGGACGGGTGATATTCCTGCATTTACAACTACAAATTTGACTTCTTCTGCAATTACTGGAACAATCATAGTAACACCTGTTTATAATAACGGGGGAACTGTTTGTAATGGCACAACTCAAACATTTCTTTTTACAGTCAATCCAATCCCTACTGTTTTAAATCCTGCTGATCAAGTTATTTGCAACAATACCCCAACAAACCCAATTATTTTTAATGGGGCAGTAAATGGAACACTTTATTCATGGACAAATACAAACACAGGAATCAATTTAGGAGCAAGTGGTACGGGCAATATTCTTTCTTTTTCTGGGACCAACAACACAAATACTGCAACGTCAGGACTAATAACAGTTACTCCATCATATATTAATGCTGGAATTACATGCGTTGGTTCAACTCAAGATGTATCGATAATTGTTAATCCTATTCCAACTGTTGATGCGCTCAATAATCAAGCAAATTGCGTTGGAACCATTACTAGTGCAGTAACATTTACAAGTTCTTTTGGCGTTCCTGGAACATTATATTCTTGGACTAATACAAATTCTGCAATTGGACTAGGAACATCATCAACAGGAAATATTCCGTCCTTTACAACTACAAATGCTACAAATGCGGCTATTTCTGGCACTGTGACAGTTACTCCGAGTAATTTAAATGCTGGGCTTACCTGTTCTGGAACTCCTCAATCATTTAATATTACTGTTAACCCAAATCCAACAGTTTTGAATCCGATTGACCAAGTTATTTGTAATAATTCACTGACCTCAGCAATAAACTTTTCAGGAAATGTTAATGGTACATTATATTCATGGACAAATTCAAATACAGCAATAAATTTAGCAGCGAGTGGAACAGGTAACATTCCATTTTTTACTGGGACAAATATTACAACGGGTCCTATTTCAGGGACTATTACTGTAGCACCTTCTTATTCAAATGCAGGGGCAACATGCGTTGGTTCATCCCAAGATGTTTCAATAATTGTTAATCCAACTCCGCAGGTAAATGATCCTATTGACCAAGTAATATGCGCAGGGTCCCAAGTTGCTGCTGTTAACTTTACTGGAACAGGAACCTCATACAACTGGACAAACACTATACCTGCAATTGGTTTAATAGGGAGTGGAACTGGAAATATTACAGGATTTACTGGAATTAATAATGGGGTGAATCCGTTAATTGCACAAATAAGTGTAACTCCACAATATTTAAACGCAAATCTCACTTGTTCAGGTACAATAGAAACTTTTTCACTCACTATTGATCCTTTACCGACTGTTCAATTTAGTCTTCTAAACCAAACTATTTGTTCAGCATCTGCCTCTTCATTAGTGAATATTACTTCTTCCTCACCAGGGGTAACAATTACTTGGTCAGCTCCAATTATTCCTCCAACGATATCCGGGTTAACACTTCAAAATGGAGGAACAACAATCCCATCTTTTAACTTAACGAATAGTGGATTGGTTCCTGCAACAATTCAATTTTTTGGACAAGCAGTAACTTCAAGTCAGGCGTTATGTTCTGGGCCAATTTTAGTTTATACAATTACGGTTAATCCTGCTCCTACGGTTAATAATCCATCGGATCAAGTAAAATGTAATACAAGTTTAACAGACCTTGTAACGTTCGTTGGTTCAGGTACATCTTATAATTGGACAAATAATACTGCTTCCATTGGTTTACCAACGAATGGGACAGGTTCTATTGCTCCTTTTTCTGCCCTAAATGCAAGCTCCTCTCCTATTATTGGAACAATTACAGTTGTCCCACAATATTTGTTTAATAATGTCACTTGTGCCGGAGCTGCGCAAGATTTTACAATAACTGTCAATCCAACCCCAATTGTTACACCAATTTCAGATGTCACTTATTGTACTGGTTTCTTAACAAACGCGCTTGTAATAAATGGAACGGGAACTTCTTATAGTTGGAATAATAGTTCAACTTCGATTGGACTAGGAACCTCTGGAATTAATACAATTCCTGCATTTACAACAACTAATAATGGCGCATCAATTATTACATCACTTGTTACAATTACGCCTGAATACACAAATGCTGGCTTAAGTTGTTTTGGGCCAATAAGTGATTATGAAATAAAAATAAACCCGTTTGTAACCGTTCAAGATCCATCAGATCAAGTTGTTTGTAATAACAGTTCAACACAAGCTGTGAACCTTACAGGAACAGGAACAAGTTATGTATGGACAAATAATAATACGATAATTGGTTTAGGGGCAAATGGCATTGGAAACATTACAGCATTCAACGCATTAAATAATACCGCAGCTCCAATTATTGTTGGTGTTACAGTTACTGCAGAATATACCGCAGGAGGCATAACTTGTCCAGGTGCGCAACAAAATTTCACTATTACTGTGAACCCAACTCCAGTAGTAAACGTTCCAATAAACCAGGTTATTTGTAATACGGCTTCATCTACTCAAGTTGTATTATCAGGCACTGCAACGAGTTATTCTTGGAACAATTCAAATACTGCAATAGGTTTAATTTCAAGTGGGACAGATATAATTCCAACTTTCACTGGGCAAAATAATGGAGTTACTCCAATCAGTGGAACAATCACACTTATTCCATCATTTTTAAATTTTGGCCTTTCATGCACTGGTTTAAGCCAGCAAATGACAATTACTATAAATCCAACACCATCCGTTGTTGACCCACAAGATCTTGTTGTTTGTAACGGTGCGCTTGTTCCTGCCACAAATTTTATAGGTACAAGTACAAGTTATAATTGGGTGAATAACACACCAAGCATAGGACTTGCTAGTAATGGTGTTGGCAATATTTTGCCTTTCACCGCTCAGAATAATACTTCATTCCCAATTACCGCAACAATAACAGCTACGCCCGATTTTTCTGGTGGAAACGCTAATTGCTCTGGTGCAGCTCAAAGCTTTACAATTACAATCAATCCAACACCGATTGTAAACGATATTGCTGATCAAACAATCTGTAATACTGCTTCAACTACTCCGCTAACTTTTACAGGAACAGGAACTTCCTATACATGGTCTAACTCATCACCTTCCATTGGATTAGCGGTAAACGGAACAGGTGACATTCCTGCATTTCAAGGAATAAATAATGGAATAAATGCCGTTACGGGAACGGTCACTGTTACACCTCAATTATTGAATGCTTCTCTTAGTTGTAGCGGATTACCGCAAACAATTGGAATAACAATAAATCCGACACCTACTGTTGTTGATCCTCTTGATGTTGTAATATGTAATGGTTCAGCTTCTGCACTAATAAACTTTAGTGGCACTGGAACAAACTATAACTGGGCAAACAATAACCCATCAATTGGATTAGGAATAAATGGAAGTGGAAATATTACTTCTTTCAATGCTATAAATAATGGAAACGCACCTATTACGGCAACAATAACAGTTACTCCATCATTTACAGGTAGCAATTCCTCCTGTCTTGGTATACCGCAAACATTTACAATAACAGTGAATCCAACACCTATCGTTAATGCCTCTTCAAATCAAATTGTATGCAATGGGGCATCAACAACATTAGTCAACTTTACGGGAACTGGAACAGCATATACATGGTTAAACAATACCCCTTCTATCGGATTATTTGGCAATGGGATTGGAGATATAAATTCTTTCACTGCTACGAATAACACTTCCGGATTAATATCAGCTATAGTAACTGTTACTCCTCAATATACAAGCAGCGGATTAACGTGTTATGGATCTGCACAATCTTTCACTATTTCTGTTAACCCAAGTTCAATCGTTACTGACCCCACGGATATTACTGTTTGTAATAATTCCCCAATGGCTCCTATTTCTTTCACAGGAACAGGTACATATTACAATTGGACAAATAACAATCCTTCCATTGGATTAATTGCTAATGGGACAGGTAATATCCCTTCATTTGTGGCAATTAACAACTCTAATATTAATCAAATTAACGCTCAAATTTCGGTAACAGCCTATTATGAATTAGGAGGTGTTGTTTGTGCTGGAAACACCGAAACTTTCTTAATAACAGTGAATCCAACTCCTATTATGAATGATCCTGCAGATGAAGAAGTTTGTAACGGAAGCTCCTCTGCACTTGTAGTCTTTAGCGGAACGGCTACAAGTTACAATTGGATAAATAATAACACACAAATAGGATTAGGCACTAATGGTACTGGAAACATCTCACCATTTGCTGCAATAAATACAACAGGGAGTCCGATTGTCAGCACCGTATCGGTAACTCCTATTTATTCAAATATAGGAGGAGTAAGTTGTCCTGGAAACCCACAAACGTTTACATATACTATAAATCCATCTCCTACAATAAACCCAATAGCAAATAGTGTTATTTGCAACTCGGTACCATTAGACGTAGTGTTATCCGCGAACATGACTTCCACTTTTTCTTGGTATGCTTCACCAAATCCAGATGTAACAGGAGAAGTTAGTATTCCTCAATCTTCAGCAATAATTAATAATACATTGACGAACAATAGTTCGATTATGCAATATGTTACTTACCAAGTAAGTGCGACATCTTCTCCTCAAGGGTGTGCTGGTCCAGCGGTAAATTTTATTGTTCAAGTAGTACCCAATGTTGAATATACTGGAATATCAACTATAGAAATATGTAGTGGTGGGTTAGTAAGTGTTCAATTACAAGCGAATGTTTCTTCCTCCTACAGTTGGATAGCGACTGAAAATTTGAATGTAACTGGTGAAAATACTTCACCTCAAATTGGCGGAGTTATTACCGACCAACTAATAAATAATAGCACACAGAATCAACTTGTTGTATATAGTGTCATTCCAACTTCCATTGTTGGAAATTGCGTTGGCTTGGCAAGTACAATAGCTGTCATTGTGAGGCCACCGTTACAACTTATAAACGCAGACACTGTTATTATTTGCAGTGAAACTAGTCCGCTTTTGCTTTTAGAGGCGAATACACCTTCAAACTTCAATTGGTTCGCTGATAACAATCCAAATGTTCAAGGAGAAAGTACATCTATTCAAACTACGAGTATTATTGGTGATGTTTTAATTAACAATACGAACGTTACCCAACAAGTAAATTATACCGTTGTGGCGAGTGCATTAGCGAACGGTTGCTCAAGTCCTGTTTTTTCGGTAACAATTTTTGTTAATCCTTTACCAATTATAAATAATAGTCCTATTGAAATTTGTACCGGAGAATCGACTAATTTAACTTTATCGGCATCACTTCCATCTCAATTTACGTGGAGTGCCACACAAAATGTTAATGTCTTAGGTGAATCTTTTAGTGTTCAAAATGGATCTTTCATTAATGATGTCTTGATTAATACAAGTAATGTTCCCCAAATAGTTGAATATACTATCACTGCAAAAGCTGACAATACTGGATGCAATGGACCTTCAGCAATCATCCTTGTTACTGTCAATCCTTTACCTGTTTTAAGTTTCTCTACTAACCCAGCAGTACTTTGTAATAGCACTCCGGTTAATTTTATAAACACATCACTTGGAGCAAACGATTATAGCTGGGATTTTGGTGATAACAGTGGTTCATTTTTGTCTGACCCATCTCATGTGTATTCTCAAATTGGAAGCTACACTGTAATTTTGACAGGAACCGATCAACTTACTGGGTGTGTAAATTCTGTGTCGAATCAAGTCGTTTTGGCTGAATCACCAGAAATTGGGTTTAACGTTTCGTCTTCTATTGGGTGCGAAATAATGAATGTTACTTTTAATGACACAATAAATGCTCCTGGAACTTCACTGATGTGGGATTTTGGAGATGGAGAAAGTTCTTTTCAACCAGGAAGCGTAGATTATCAATATGCAAATGCTGGATGCTATGATGTTACACTTACAGTAACGAATCAAGCAGGCTGTTCATTATCCGCTACACAAACAGATATGGTATGTGTATTGGAAAATCCAATTGCAAATTTTGTAGCGGTAGATGATACCATGTCTATTGCATATCCAGTCTTTCAATTTGAAAACTATTCACTTAATGCTTATACCTATTTATGGTTATTTGGTGATGGAACAACGAGTGTCACCACAAGTCCAATTCATGAATATATCGGTGCTCCAAATGATTATGTAGTTACCCTCATCGCTTCTAATGCTGCGGGCTGTTTTGATACAATGATGTACACCGTAACAGTTTTTGAGGATTTATTGTTTTATGTACCAAATTCATTTACTCCGAATAATGATGGTACTAATGATGAATTTAATCCTGTATTAACAGCTGGATATGAAAAAGGAACTTATACATTATATGTATTTGATAGGTGGGGCGAAATAATTTTTGAATCTAACAACCCAGCTGTTGGATGGGATGGCTCTTTTGCGTTAAACGGTGCACCATGTCAAGATGGTGTATATACTTGGAAAATAACTTTTGGGATATTACAAACTGAAGAAGAGAAACTATATCACGGACATGTTACTTTGATCCGATAAATGGTCAAAAAATATTGATCAATTATTATTAAAAATGAGCAACTAAGATTTTGTGTGGATTCAAATAAGTTTGTTAAGGTTGCTCAAAACAAGTGATTTGTTTTCAGGTGATAATTATTTCTGGAATAGAACTATGAAAAAAATATTTCTATTTTCTTAATACCCAACCATCAAATCCTTGAGCTTTTGACTCCTGAATAAGGGTTTGTAAATCTTGTTCTGAAGATGTTTTACCAGCACTAATTCTACTTAAACCGTTTGAAACATCCGTAATATGAGCGTTAAATCCCTTTTCTTTTAATAAAGAGACAAGATTGTTCGCATTTTCTTCACTTGCAAAACATCCTACAATAAACTCAAATTCATTCGTAGTAGAATTGTTTTCTGAAGGATTTTCTTGCACTGCATTCTTATTCACAGTCGTTTTTGGAATTCGAATTGGTATATACAAATCTTCATTGTATTGATACGAGAAAACTGTAACATCTTCTGCCAATTCAGAAATTGACTGAGTGAGCGTTTTATCTGCTGTATTAGTATCAAAAGGGCTTAAGTCTTGTTGTTTATACTTACCGTTTTCGCTATGGTAGAATGGATTGAAATCTTTTACAGAAATCATCCCTGATTCTAAAACATTCGTTTGAACTGGTAGCCAAAAGGAGTAAAATGCAATTGGTAAAAGACAAGCAGCAGCAATATACTTCCAAACTTTTGTTTTAGTTTGAAGAGCTGGATGCTGAATTATTACCGTTTCTTTCTCTTCTTGATTAACGAAAATCGACTCCGTATTAAACACTATGGCAGATTGACTTTCTTTATCTTCGCCATCGTTTATAGCACTTTCAATACTTGTTTTTTGCGCAAACTGAACATCGCTTTCAGATAGAAAATGTACTTTCCCAAGGCCATAAGAATCGAGTAACAAATTGAAAAAACGATCTTGCTCAAAACAAATGTTTTTTTCTTGGTCAAAGAACAGAAACCCAACTTTATCAATAGTAATTCTCTCTCCTCGTCTTAGTTGAAGGTTCCATGACTCAATTAAATCTCGAACTACCTTTGTTGATTCATTGTAATCTATTGCATTGGAAACAGCCAATTCCGCAATTAATAATCCATCATTATTAATCAATTGTCTGTTAAACAATAATGACTTTTTAGGTGGTGACATTACACCATTGTTGTAATCAATAGAAGCTCCTGTTTGCTTTGCAACAAACCCACCAAAAGAAGGAATTATAACGCAATTATGACGTAATAATAATTTTCCAATAAGTTCTTCTACTGATACCATAATGTAAAGTTAACAAAATCATTCTAGCTCTGCAAGTTACGCAAACGATGAATAAGAGTTACAATAAATGAAGTACTTTTTCGACATCTTCAGGAACATCAATATTCGGCGTTTCAATTTCAGTATTTACTACTTGAATTGGAAAACCATAAAACATCCATCTCAATTGTTCTAGCGATTCTGTCTTCTCTAAAAGTGTAGGTTCTAAAGAAGTGAGTTTTTGCAATACATCTGCTCTATATGCATATAAACCAATATGTCTCAAAAAAGGATAGCTCTGCGAATTTCCAGCTACATGATTTGTATTTGGTATCGCACTTCTACTGAAATACATTGCTTGATTTTTGTGATTTACAACAATTTTAATCCGATTTGGATTTTCAATATCACTTACAGATACTGACGAATTGCCTAAAGTTGCTATTTGCGTTTCAGGGTTTTCAAATACATCTATTAATTGTTCTAATTGACGGTAATCAACAAGTGGTTCATCACCTTGAATATTAATTACAACTTCCATGTCGGGAAATTTTTTTGCAATTTCTGCACAACGATCTGTTCCGCTTGGATGGTTCGCATTCGTCATCATCACTTTCCCGCCAAACCGAATTACCTCATCATAAATTCTTTGGTCATCGGTAGCAACAATTATTTCAGATAAACGATTCGATTTCTTCGCGCCTTCGTAGACCCTTTGAATCATTGATTTACCTTTAAGATCAATCAAGGGTTTTCCTGGGAAACGAGACGACTCAAATCGAGCAGGTATAATACCGAGTACTTTCATCAAAATTTCATTTGCAACTGAACCATAAATGTTCTTGGCGCTTGTATATCACCAGGTCGCGTTGAATATTCTGCATTCAACAGATTGTTTATCATGAAACCAACTCGATAATGTTCTTTAAAATTATACCCAATTCTCATATCTACAACTAAACTGCCTTTGTGGTTAAGCACTCTGTATTGTTTCAAGCCTGGTAATATTTGAGTTCCAAACACACCGTCTTCAAATGTTCTGTCAATGTTTTCCATGAAACTATTGTACCGAACTGATGCACCTAAACTAATTTTTTTCCAAGTTGCTTCAACATCCGCTTTTGCTAAATGTTTAAATCGGTATTTTAACATGGTACTTCCAGAATCTGAAAAATTTGAAGTATATGCAGGATTCGAATTCATACTAATCGGATTCATATAAGTGTAACCAATTAATGTAACTAATTCAACTTCTTTAATTTTTCCCTGACTATTAAAAGAAAATTCAACACCTGTAATACGTGCTTTTTCAGCATTTTGAGCTTGAAATCCAAGGAAGTTTTTTATATAATATGGAGACGTTGCATCGAAACTTAAAGGAGTTCCTGCTGGTGCAAATAAACCGAACGTAAACTCCATCATATTTGAATACTGATTAATAAATCCAGCAACATCTATTAATCCTTTCCATTCACCCATCTTCACCCCTTGCTTGACACCAATCTCTGCGGCCCAACCTTTTTCTGGCTTTAAATTCGGATTTGGAAATACATTCAAAGCTCCGACACTTGTTACAGTGTATCTTTCAGCAACTGATGGATAACGAACACCTTGTCCAAAAGAAGCTCGTAAATGGGTGAATTTTGCAATTTGATAATGAATTCCTGCTCTAAATATAGGTGTAACTGGTAATTTCGCAGAAGAATCCTTGCCTAAATAAAAATCCGAATCCCCTCTTCTATTGTCTTGCGAAAAATACTCAAAACGTGCTCCTGCTGTTAAATCTAATTTTCCTATTTTATGCTCATATTGCCCATAGAGCGCTGAATTCGTAGAGAAATGATCCCCAAATAAGTTTGAATTAACCTTATTATAAATCGTTGTTGCTCCCGCAGTTAAAACAATAGCTTTATTCCATGTTCTTTGGAATTGATAATCTGCATAAGAAACAGTTGCGCTTGAGCTTTGAGAAGGATTCGTTAAATTAGTATTGTCAATATAGTATAAGCGTGTTTTTAAATTGTGCTTGTTTGAATATTTATCAGTGTATCTAATGTATGGGTCAACACTTAGTCTCAATCCCGTATTATAGGTTAATGTTGAAGCAGCAAGACTTGTGTCTGCCCCGCCATTTGGAGTATACGCAAAGGTGTCGCTTTGCCAAATAATGAAATTTCCTGTTTTTTGATATTGTACATTATAGCCAATACCACTTTTAAGATTTCTTAATTTTATCGGTCGGAGAAAAATTGTACCGCTCACTCTGGCGCGATCTTCAGTCTCTCCTTGTCGGTATCCTTGATTTTTAAATGCTGTTGTTGAGATTGTGTAACCTATATTTTTTAGCATTTTTCCATGATATGCTTCCACTTGATAAAACATCGGATTTGTTGACCACCATTTCAATGTTTCACGCTTAGGGTTTCCATAAACGCCTGACATCAATTTTATTCTTGTTTCAGCTTTTGGACCTGGCTCTCTTTCTGTTAAGGAAATTATTCCATTCAATGCCCCACTTCCATATAACACGGATGATGCGCCTTTCATAATTTCAATTTGAGATGTTTGTTCCATTGGAATTGAATTCCATTTTGTATCTCCAGCATCCCCAGAAAGCATCGGTACACCATTCCAAAGTAACAAGACTCTGCTTCCAGCGCCATAAGAAAATCCACTTCCTCCTCTGATGCTCACTTGCCCGTCCATTGCATAAACACCAGGACTTTGATCAACAGCTTGCTCAAGGTCGGTTATCCCTTTGTTATCAATCATAGTAGTTTTTATAATTTCCATTGAAATTGGAACCTCTTCTATTTTTTGAGATCTTCTACCTGCAGAAACAACAACGGTTCCAATATTTATTACTGGAGCACCTAAAGAAATAGTAATATCCCCAGAAGATTCAATTATCGTTGTATCATTTTCAAAAGAAATCATCGAAGTGATTATTGTCAAAGGAAACTCAGTTCCTGACAAGTTAAATTTACCGTCTATATCTGATATTACTTTTTCTCCATTAGACGCAATGATTTTTGCGCCAATTAAAGGTTCCTTGGTCTCTTTATTTATAATGTTTCCTGTTACTTGGGAAAAAGAAAGAAATGGAATAAATAAAAGAAGTAGTAAAATATATTTCATAAGCAGGTTATATTGTCTTTGAAAATTAGTTCAATCGCTAAAATACCAATTTCATTAAATATCACTCTATAAAATTTATTATAATGTAAATTGAAATTGAAAAATGAAATTTCGAGGGGCCTGAATATCAGCTGGTCGGCTCACATATTCTGCATTTAAGAAGTTGTTAACAATAAACCCTACTCTCAATTTGTCATTGAATTTAAGAGCCATTCTTAAATCAAAGACCAAACAACCTTTATTGTTTTTTTGTCTATACTCCTTTAATCCCTCAAGAAAATCTTGCCCTAAAAATCCATCCTCGAATGTCGCATCAATATTTGACATAAAGCTATTATAGCGCATTGATGAACCCAAACTAACTTTTTTATAGATCGCTTCAATATCAATTTTAGCTAAATGTTTAAATCTATACTTCAGCATATTCGTTCCAGAATCAGAAAAAGTAGCCGTATATTTTGGGTCAGCATTCAAGCTTATAGGATTCATATATGTATACCCAATTAATGATAGTAATTCAACTTTTCCGATTTTTCCCTCACTGTTAAAAGAGAATTCTACACCTGATATTCGTGCTTTTTCAGCATTTTTTGATTGAAAACCAACCCAATTTTTTATATATCCAATCGTTCCAGGAACAAAGTTAAGCGCAATTGTATCTGGCGGATAAAGGCCAAAAGTAAATTCCATCATATTGTTGTATTGATTTACAAAACCAGCAATATCGACATACCCTTTCCAATTACCAATTTTCACAATTTGCTTAAATCCTATTTCTGCAGCCCACCCTTTTTCCGGCTGTACCTCAGGATTTGGAAAAATGATGACACCACCAATTGAAGTTGCGGCAAACCTCTCTGCAACAGACGGGAAACGAACTCCTTGTCCAAAAGAAGCTCTAACATGAGTAAATTTAGCTAGCTTATAATGGGCTCCAGCTCTAAATATTGGTGTTATTGGAATTACAGCATTGTGAATTGCTATTCGTGAATCGGGAGTTCGATTGTCTTGTTTAAAGTATTCAAGACGCGCGCCAGCAGTAAAGTCGAATTTTTTGAGTTTCAATTCAAACTGAACATAACTTGCAATATTCACAGATTGGTGATTTTTAAAGACAGGACTTATTATATGATTTAACGTTCCTGTTAAACCTGCTGTTAATGATGAATTTTTCTTTGTGAAATGTTGAAAAAGGTAGTCTCCATAATACATCTCAGCCTTTGAAGAAGCATATAACTTTGTAAGATCTCCTGTCGACACAAGATAATACCTTGTTTTTAATTCATGTTTATTATTCTTTTTATCGTAGAATTTTAAATAGGGATCAACATTTAAACGAATGGATTTCTGATAAGAGACGGATGATCCTGGTCCTTTCGGGTCATCTCCACCAAGCGCGATATATCCTAAAGAATCACTTTTCCACAAAATAAATGCCCCGATGTATTGATATTGAAAATTATACGTAAGCCCAGCTTTTAATCGATTGGCCGCAGTTGATTTATAAATAAATGTACCATTAATTCTAGCCCTATCTTCCACCTCACCTTTTCTGTATCCATCGTTCGTAAATCCATTAAGAGCTACCGTGTAACCAACCTTTTTGTACATTTTGGAAGTAAATAAATCCATATTATGGAACGTTGGGTTAGCTGACCACCATTTCAAACTTTCTCTCTTCGGATTACCGTAAACACCACTTTGAATTTTTGCGCGAAATTCTCTTTTTTCAGTTGGCTCTTTTTCACTCATTGAAATAATTCCGTTCAACGCACCACTGCCATATAATACCGACGAAGCCCCTTTCATTATTTCAATTTGTGAAGCATTTTCCATTGGAACGGCATTCCATTTAGCATCACCTAAATCCGGTGAAACCATCGGTATTCCATTCCAAAGCAATAACACTCTACTTCCAGCGCCGTAGGAATAGCCTCCTCCTCCGCGAATACTAACTTGACCATCCATTGCATAAACTCCAGGGCTTTGGTCTACTGCTTGCTCGAGGTCTGTAAGTCCTTTATTGTTTATTAATGCTGGTTTCAGAATCTCCATTGAAATAGATATGTCTTCAATCTTTTGATTTCTACGACCAGCAGAAACGACTACAGTAGAAATCATTTTTGCATCAACCTCCAAACTAATTAGAACATCCTCTTTAGAAGCAATGACAACTGTGTCATTTAAATAATTAGACATGCTGACAATAAGTTGAAGCGGCACTTTGTCATCAGAAAGAATAAAGTTTCCTTCATTATCTGTAACCGTTTTCTCTCCACTTGAAACAATTATCTTTGCGCCAATTAAGGGTTCATTCGTTTCTTTACTGATAACCTTTCCCGCTATTTGGGCAAACGTCAATAAAGGAGAGAAAAATAGTAAAAATAAATAAAATTTCATTCGCTGCTTTTAACTTAATTAGCTCCTGCCAAAAATACTTTTAACAATCAAACTTCTTTATAAAAAAGTAGAGAAAATTTCAACAACGATCTGAAAAAGTGCGAAAAAACTCAAAAAAAGACCAGTTTAACGCTCTTTTCATTTCTTTATTCATAAAGTTTTTCGTAAATTCAATAGAAATATAACCTTTTCATAGTGAAAAAATCACAAATTCATCTTCAAATAGCATTAACTTTTCTGTATGGGATTGGTCCAAAAAAGACCAGTTTACTGCTTTCCAAATTAGGAAGTTTAGAGGCTGTTTTTGAAACGAAATATAAAGACATTCAAGAAATTACAGGAATAGGAGAAACAGTTCTCAAAAAAATTAAAAGAGAAACGGCGCTAAAGAAAGCTGACGAACAACTTAATTTCATTGAAAGAAACAACATCAACACTCATTTTTATTTAGATAATAATTATCCAAGAAGATTGAAGCAATGCGATGATGCCCCAATCTTATTATATAGCAAAGGTGATTTTGATCCCAACCCATCTCGCGTAATATCTGTAGTTGGCACTAGGACCGCCACAGATTATGGAAAAGGTCTTTGCGAAGAATTAATTACAACAATTGCCAATTCAGGAATTCAAGTAATTAGTGGGATGGCGTATGGTATTGATATTTGCGCACATCAGTTATGTGTTAAACATAATGTTCAAACGATTGGTGTTCTTGGTCATGGCTTAGATCGCATATATCCCAGCATACATCAATTTACCGCAGAACAAATGTTTTTAAATGGTGGTTTGATGACAGAATTTATTCCTGGAACAAATCCAGATCGAGAAAATTTTCCAATGCGAAACAGAATTGTTGCTGGCATGTCGGATGCAACGATTGTTATTGAAAGCAAAAAGAATGGCGGTTCATTGATTACCGCTGATTTGGCAAATGATTATAATAGGGATGTATTTGCTTTTCCGGGAAATGTGGGCCAAATACATTCTGTAGGCTGTAATCTTTTAATACAAAAACAACAAGCACATCTATTGCTAAATGGAAAGGATTTTCTTAAACAAATGAATTGGGACAATTTAAAAGAAAATAAGATGGGAGCACAACGAGTTTGTTTTATTGAGTTATCAGAACAGGAAAAAGAAATCTGCGCGTTATTAGATCAAACAAGCGGTGAACATATAGATGTAATTTCTCTGCGAACAAAAAAACCAGTTTCAATCATAAATGTTGAGCTTTTTCACCTTGAAATGAAAGGAGTAATTAAGGCATTACCTGGTAAAAAATACTGTTTGATATGAAACAAAAAGGGCCATTCTCATTAGAATAGCCCTTTTCAAAAGTATTCATATATTATCTTCTAATTCCTGCCTTTAAGAATCTACGGTTATCCATTACTTCAGCTTTCTCCTTTAATGCAGTAAGAATTTGCCCTTGTAAATTACCTTTAATTGCTCCTAAAAGTTGATCCCGTTCAGCATTATAATTTGCTGCAGTTGGAGCTTTTGTTGTTTTATCAATTCGAACAACATATACACCAATCTTTCCTTTCAAAGGAAGTGTTTTTTGACCATCTTTTAATCCTGAAAATAACGCTCCAATAATTTCAGCTTCGTATCCTGCTCCTGTAATTTGAGGATTTGCAAAAGTAACCTCACCTTTCATTACTTGCGTGTTGGCACGTTTTGCCATCGCTGGTAAACTTTTATCTTTCAATAATTGGTTTGTAAAACGCTGTGCTTTTCTTTCTTCAATCATATCTCGTTTCATCAACACTTCTGCATCTTCAAAAGTTGGAACTCCTTTTTCACGGATAGAAGACACCATCGCAATTATGTAACGGTCCTTATCTTTAATTGGAGCTGAAGACAAATCACCTGCTAATGATTCGTCAGAGAAAGCCAATTTCAAAATTTTATCCTCAGCTAATGGTGTCGTAAAACCATATAATTTTGGACTTTCATCTAAAATACTTAATGGTCGAACCATGTATCCTGCCTTTATAGCAATTGTATCAAACAACTCTACTTTCGCTTTTACTTCAGTTTTCTTAGACATTTTTGATTCTAGCTCATATAATAAACTATAAACCTCACTGTCTTTTCTGTCTATTGTTTCTTGACTTGCTTTGAATGTTTTTTGAACAGATGCTAACAAAGGGAATGTTGTAGCATCTCTTTCTAAAACTTCTATAATATGAATTCCGAAATCAGATTTTACACTTCCAATATAACCAATTGGTTTAGTAGCACAGAACGTTGCAAATTCTGGAACCATGTCTGCTTCTATAAAATTATCAATTAATCCACCTGTTGGAACAGAACCTTTATCCTCACTGAATTTGGTAACAAATTCTGCAAAATTGTCTTTTGTGATAAGTTTAACCAAACTATCAGCCATTTTTTGTTTTTGGTCGATCAGTTTTTTATCCTTTGATTGATTTGTTGCCAATAAAATATGTCTTGATTTCAATCTTGTTGGTGTAAAGCCAATAACTTTAGAAATTACAACTCCTCCTTTACTATCGTAAGGTCCAACAATTTGTCCAACAGTAGCAGTTTTGAAAACTGTATCTAAATATTTTGGGTAAGATTGAAGTTTTTGTGCTTTCTCATTATCTTCAGGAACTGCTGTTGCAATTTTTGATGAAGAGTAGAATTTCATGTCACTATTTTTCAAAACATACAAAGAGTCGTTTGTAGATGAAATAAATCCTTTTTTCAATTCATTCATTACTTTACCGAATTTCATTGAATCTTGTCTTGAAGGATTTATTACAACATCGAAATAACGAACCTCTCTACTAGCGGTTTTGTTTTCGTATTTCTTGTCATTTTTATGCTCTTCATAATACTTTTTCAAATCAGCATCAGAAATTTTAATGTCATCATCGCTGATTTCGCTGTATCTTCTAACCACATAAGAAATACTTTTAATTTCTTTTTGAGCTAAATATTCTTCTTCGGCTTCCAATTTAGTCACATAAATTCCTTGCCCTAATAGCGCAAAATACTTTTCTTGTTTTCTTTTATCTGTATAATATTTCTTGCTGTCTTCCCATTGTTTTTGAACTTTAACATCATCAGAAGATTCCATTTCGCCAATTCTTTTTTCTAACAACTTTGCATTAAATAAACCAGTTATAGAATCAGTAAATCCTTGCTGTAGTTCTGGCATAACAGTAAACCCATCTCGCCCGTATAAATACGAATCAAATTCACCATCACTTACTTCAATTCCAAGCGCTTCATATTCTTTTTCGAAAATTGTTGTCTCAACTACATAGTTCCATGCTTTATCTGCTGAGGCATCTTGATCTTTTTGTGTGTATTCTCTTTGTTGCTGAGCAAATTGAGTTTTGTCTTGTTCTTGAAATTTAAGACTTGCTTCTTCGTATTCCTTATAGTCTAACATTTCACCATAAACTGTACCATATCCAGTTTCATCTTTGCTTCCACCTGTGATCTTTTCCCAATCTCCCATGATGAATGCAAACAATGCAATACCAATAATTATTACAAGTAACGTAGATTTTTCTCTAATTTTTCCAATTAATGCCATTTCTTATATTCTTTATAAGCTGCGAATATAATTAGATGAATTGATTTTTAAAAATTAAATAGTAATTAATGCTGTGAATATTAATTTAAAAAGCCATCAGTCAGTTGACTGATGGCTTTTTATTAATTGTTTTTTTATTTATTTCCCCCCTTTTCCTTCTCCACCTTTTGGAGGGGTTGGCGGAATTACTTCAGGTTTATTTTTTTCGTCGATCGGTTTTACTTCTCCTTTTTTGTCATTGCCCCCTTTCGGGTTTTCTTTACCACCGTTTTGGGGTGTTTTGTCCCCCTCTTCTGCAGCTTTTCCATTTCCTCCTCCTTCTGAACGACCATCATTATTATTTTGTTCAGGGCACGCTCCTAAAACATCTCCATGTGCCTGATGAGCCGGCCATGCAGATAATGGAATCTGAAGATTCTGTGTGTTTTCTGGATTTCCTGGAGGATGGTGACAAATACTGATAATTTGATCCTCAACAACTGGCTCCTTATAGAAAATAGTGACTGTTTTTGAATCATTCCCACAAGAATTAGTGACACTTATAACAAACGTATTCAAACCTGGAATTAAGGTTATTGACGCCTGCATGGTTGATAGGTTATTATTAAAATTAAACCCTGTTATAGCAGTGTTATTTTGCGTTAACGTTATTCCTTGACCATTATTCGTGTTTTGAATTAATGCACTAAAGCCAAACGTAGAAGATGTAACCGTTGTTCCATTTACTGTTGGATTGGTAATTGTAATTACTGGAGGAACACAATTGTCATAGTTAACTGTAATCGTTTCAGTATCCGTTCCACAACCATTCACCGAAGTCAAAACAAATGTGTTTAATCCAGGAATCAAATTTAAAGTGCTTTGAAAAACACCTGTTGCATTTAAAAAAGTGAAATTAGATATCGCTCTTCCATTTATAGTAAGTGTAATTCCTTGTCCATTGTTTGAGTTTTGAATTAACGCTCCTAAATTTAGAACGGAAGATGTAACCGTTGTTCCATTTGCAGTTGGATTAGTAATTGTAATAACTGGCGCAATACAATTGTCATAGTTAACTGTAATCGTTTCAGTATCCGTTCCACAACCATTCACCGAAGTCAAAACAAATGTGTTTAATCCAGGAATCAAATTTAAAGTGCTTTGAAAAACACCTGTTGCAT